>JAYTMF010000381.1:0-7226 GCA_043728755.1 Flavobacteriales bacterium | reverse complement strand
AGCTGAAGCTTGATAGCGTCGATCACATATTGATTGCCGTGTCCTAGATTATTAACGCCCACACCGGATATCAGATCCATATACTTCTTTCCGCTTTTGTCGAACATATAAATCCCTGTCGCGCTGACGATTTCAAGACCGAATGGGAAGAGCGTGGTCTGTGCTAGATGATGATCCAATAGCGAAGTGTTCGTTTTCATAACGGCATTGAAAGGTATAGAATTTTAATCGATAATAATTTCATCCATGAAAATCCACGCCTTCTCTCCGGCACCGAGATGCCACGATGGAATGGCCTGAAACGCGGGTTTCATAACGAGTTTGACATACCTGCTTTTTATATTGAGTGGTTTGAAAAACACTTTCACCTTAGGTGCGTAATCGTTTTGCAGTTCGGTACTTTTTATAGAACCAGCGGAGCTGAATATTACGCCATCATTTGAGAAATAGATTTCCATTTCGGAAGGAAACCAGATCCAGGATTTAATCTCCTCGAGGCATGAAACTTTTATTGTCTTAATGTTTTGCGCAGCACCGAGATCGATGATCACATCAACGGTTTGCCCTTGCCATCCTTGCCAGGTTCCTGTCCGGAAGTCCAGTCCGCCGCGAATTCCGTCGATCAGCGCATTCTCACCACCGCCGGTATATTGACTGCTGTACGGAGTGAGCATCACGAGCTGCATGTTGTTTTTATTCTGGTGGAAAATGGCTTTAGCTGTTTTGGAAGTAGTGTAATTTTCTCGCTCAGCATTGGCTTCAATTGTAAGTTTTGAAGTCGTCCAAAAACTGAATTTCCCGGTGAACGTTTTCTTCCACGATTTTTCTTTCACATTGCCCATATTGCCATCATTGGGAAATTCTAAAACATGTATTGCGATCACTGCCTTTGGATCCGCACAAAACACAGTTATTTCTGCACTATCGCGAAAAGAAGTTTGCGGTCCCATGATAATGGGAAGCGGAACAATAAGATGATCAGTTATCTTGCTCACAACTTTTTCACTTGCCTTCACTTCATGATTTCCGATGGCATAAATATTTTTTACCGGTACTGAAGGAATGAATGTGATGAATTCGGGATTGCCGGGAAGAATGGGATACAGTCCATTTTTGGCAAGAACATACCAGGCAGACATTTGACCACAGTCTTCGTTTCCACATAGTCCGTCGGGCTTGGATGAATACTGATTGGTGAGAATGTCATTCACTTTAGAATACGTTTCAAAACATTCCGGTCGATAGCACGCAGTGCCATAATTGAAAAGCAGTGATGCGTGATGGCTTGGTTCGTTACCGTGTGCATATTGACCAATCAATCCTGTGATGTCGGATTGTTCGCGACCTGTAGTTCGATCATCTGCGTTGAAGAGTTTTTTCACATTCTGATAAAATGCGTCCTGACCACCATGGAACTCAACGAGTGTTTCAATGTCATGTGGAACGAAGAAGGCGTATTGCCATGCGTTGGCTTCAGTGTAATTAAAATCCACTTGATAGGGATCGAACGGCTCCGGAAATCCACCGTTTCTTCTTGGGCGCATAAACTTCGTGACAGGATCGAATACATTTTTCCAGTTTTGCGCACGCAGAATGTAATGGGTGTAAATTTTTTCATTGCCCAATGCTTTCGCAAATTGCGCGATACACCAATCATCGTATGCAAATTCCAATGTCTTGGATACACTTTCGCTAAACATGTCTGAAGGCACATAGCCAAGCGAATCGTAGACGATTTTTTCTTCTTGCGGCCCTGTAGAAGAGGCGATCATTGCTTCGAGTGCAAGTTGATGATCGAAGTCGCGGATGCCGCGCATGTATGCATCTACTATCACTGGTATGCTATGATAGCCGATCATGCAGTAGGTTTCATTTGCTGCAAGTTCCCAAACAGGCAATTCGTTCCGCTCTTTATACATGTCGAGGAAAGTGCGGATCCAGTCTCTTGTTCGTTGCGGTTCAAGTTCGCACATAAGTGGGTGATAGGCGCGGAACGTATCCCAGAGTGAAAATACCGTATAGCGCGTGTAATCATTCGAGAGGTGAATTTTTTTGTCCATACCGCGGAATCTTCCATCAACATCACTCCATGTGTTGGGAACAGTGTAGCAGTGATATAGTGCAGAATAGTATTTTGTCAATTCATCTTCGGAATTTTCTTGGATAACGGCTTTTGCCAAACATTTTTCCCAACTGATTTTTGCCGACTCTTTGTACTGATTGAAATTCCAGTGTGGAGCTTCATTGCGCAGATTTTTTTCAGCTCCTTCTACGTCAGTTCCGCTAATGCCCACTTTGATCATCAGCTCATCTGTGGGGTCGAAGCGGAGAGAGAAAACCTGAACCTGCTCATATACCTGTTTTTTTATTCCTGAAGAATCCGTTTCTGAATAGGTCACATCGAGCTGAGTGAAATCTTTGAATGGCTTGGAGAAGACAGCGTAGAAGTAACAATGTTGTTCTTCAGCCCAACCTTTTGAAACGCGGTATCCATAAATGACAGTATCGCCGATTGTTCCAATGTCATACCACAGCAGTTCATCCCTGTGCATCATGTCGATGAATAATCGGCAAGAGTCGCCAGGGACGAAATTATATTTGTGAATGCCTGTTCTTGTCGTCGTTGTGAATTCTGTTTCGATGTTGTAGTCATCGAGTTTTACTTTGTAATAGCCGGGATGAGCTTCTTCCGTTTCATGACGGAATTTACTTTTGTAAGCGTCCTTCCATTGATCGGCAGTTTTGATTTTGTGATTGGTAGGCATGAACAGAATGTCACAGTAATCAGGAACACCTGTTCCTTGAAGATGCGTGTGTGAAAATCCATAGATGATGCTGTCGCTGTAATGATAGCCGCTGCATCCGTCCCACCCTTCGAGCCTAGTGTCCGGAGAGAGTTGCACCATTCCGAATGGTGAAGTTGCTCCGGGATAAGTATGTCCGTGCGCATCAGTTCCGATAAAAGTATTGACCGAATAGTAAGGAGTTGAATAACCAATGGCTTGTTCGTTGAATGTAGTGGCTGGTTTTTTCGAATGACAACCAGCGAAGAAAACAAGGGAGAGGAGGATGAGAGGATTGCGCATATTCATTCGTCAAATATGGCGCATGAATATAAATTCTGAAACTGAATTATTTAGGAATGCACACGTTGCAGTTTGCGCGATCATGGTTAATGCCCATATGCAGCACTGCAGGTTTACCCGGTTTGATATTATCGTCATAAAGTGTGATCTGATCTACATTGAGTACAAGTCGTATGCTGAGATGACGGGATTCTTTGATGGATTTTTTTCGTTCGCGCAATTCGGTCATGAGTCGATCTTGTTCTTCTTGCGGTAAAGAAGAACGCGCAGCTCGTTGGCTTTCTTTGTCAATGTCCAATAGCTCCGCCGAAGAAGAATAAATGATGCTGTCAATTGCAGTCTGTTGTGTGTTGTTCAATTTCAATTCAGTCTTGAGTGATTCTAGGAGGAGCGAATCGGAAGCGCTGATGACTTGTGCATTTCCCGCGCTCGAGGTCAATAAGAGCAACGAAAGCACAAGTTGAGCAATGGACAATTTGATTGTATGATTTTGTTTACCTGCCATTTATTGAATTGAGCATGCCATTGAATCACAAACAGAGCCCTATGTTTAAGATAGTCACCCGATGGCAAAGTTAAGACCAATGTTAGCTTGCATGTGAAAATGGAACGCCGGACATTACATTTGACGCGCTCAAGGTTTCCAACTTTAGTTGGGATGAAAAGGGAACTCCGGTGAAATACCGGGACTGTACCCGCAGCTGTAATCATCATTAAAGCTGCTGTGATTCTTTGCCACTGCACACTTTTTTGTTGCGGGAAGGCCACAGCGGAGATGTTAGTCAGAAGACCTGCCTTCAGCCATATATGCTAAAAAAATGCCCGGGAAGAGGCATCAGGCAGATGAAAAAAAGGTATATCCTCTATATATTGTTTGGTTGGTTTCCCTTGTCATTTATGGCACAGGCGGAACTGGATACGCTTATTTCAACCTACACCTTGGGTGAAGTGCGGGTTGTGGCAGACAGGAGTATTCAAACTTCAAGCACTGAAGATGTTTCAATTTTCAAACTGAGGACATTGCAATGGGCGACAATCGACCTGGGTTCATTTATGGACAAGAACGGATTAGCGAATGTTCTTTCCAACGGAGCAACAGGAATGGCTTCCTCCGCGCGTTACCGTGGATTATCTTCGGATCATCTCTCGATGAATTGGCACGGTGTTCCGATGAATTCGATATCACTGGGGACATCCGATATGTCTATGATCCCTATTTTTTTCTTCGATCAGGCGACGTTCTATTCTTCGCCCGGAACACAATCGTTGGCAGGAAGCAATCTGGGAATGGCTGTGAATCTTTCGAGCGACTACTCATTGGTCAACGAATCCTATATCAGCATTTACTCATCGTTTAATTCTCTGATGAATAGTTTTCAGGGATTAAAGATCAGGCAAATTTTCAGGCAATCTCGCATGGTCAACAGAGCTCAGAACAACACATCATTCAGAGATGGATTTTTGATTTCGTCTACAAAATTATTTTATCAGAATATCAATAATGATTTCGCATACAAAGATGTGTATCGTCCTGAAAGTCCTGTTATACGGCAGGTTCATAACGGTGGAATGAACGAGGGACTTCATCAGGATCTTGAATGGCATTGGAATAAAAATGTACTTGAAGGACATATCTGGTATCAGAAGAAGGCAATGCAACTACCGGCTACAATGGGATCTTATTCAGCGGGTACTGCGCAACAGAATGACGAGTTGTTGCGGTCAGCTATTTCTTTTGTTCATAGTGGAAAGAAGGATTCATTGAGATTGGTTTGTGCCTTTATGGATGAAGCATTACACTATCGGGATCGGAAGGATGATCAAGGTAAATGGATGATAGATTCTCGCATCCAATCGAGAGTTTTATTCAATGGAGGGAATTATCACTTTCAATGGAGCAAGCACATTGGGTTTCATGCAAACGCGGCATTTGTAAAACCTGAAGTGACGACGTCGAATTACCAATCGGGCAATGGCCGCGGCCATTGGGCGCAGGCGGGAAGCGGTGTCTCGATCCATGCGAACAATAATATAATAGAAGCAGATATCAGACAGGATTTTAGAAACACGAAGACACTGCCGTCATGGACGTTTAACTATCAGCAACGATATGAGATCGAAACTTTGTCGCTAACTCCGGGTATTCAGATATCTCGTCGTTATCGTGTGCCTGACATGAATGAATTGTATTGGTCGCCCGGCGGAAATAGTCATCTCAAACCTGAAAGTGGATTGAGTTACAAAGGGAGCTTTCAGCTGAAGTGGCATAGGAACGGCAAGCAGATCATAGCGACGAACACGCAGATTTTTTACAGCGAGATAAAGAACTGGATTCAATGGATTCCCATGGCATCAGGGATCTGGTCACCTATTAATTACAAGATCGTCAGGACTCGAGGTGTTGAAATTCCTATTGAGTATGATTTTATTGTTGGTAGCGTTGACGTTGACATCACAGCGCGATATCAATTCACTCAAACGCGTGCTGTGAATGCTGATCAATGGAGTGATGCGAACGCATTCAAAATGATCTATACGCCGGAACACATATCAACGTTAATGACCAATGCATCTCGTGGACATTTTAAAATGGGCATATCTGTGAAGCACACTTCCACGCGATATACAGATGAAAGCAATTCAGCGCTTCGATCGCTTGATCCCTTTATGGTTTCCGGTGTAAACCTTGGGTATTCTTGGAAGAAACAAATGTGGATGTTCCAATGCTCCGCGGACATCAGCAACATTTTCAATGTGGCGTATGAATCAGTTCGAACGTATGCCATGCCGGGTCGTGTCATTCAACTCAATTTACAAATAAAATTATTAATCAGAAAAAAGAAAGAACTATGAAAAAATTAATTTACGTCTTTATGGCTACAGTCATTTTTATTTCGTGTAAGAAGAAAAACGAAGAGCCACTTGTGAACATAGGAAGTCCGGATACAGGTTATCTGCATGGAACATTTGTGATCAACGAAGGCTCATTCACGAATAACAATGCGAGTATCAGCTACATCAATTCATCGGATGTGATTATGAATGATATTTATCTGCAGGCGAATGGATTTGAATTAGGCGATGTGTTGCAATCGTTGACTGTAATTGGCGAAAGAGGTTATGCGGTGGTGAATAATTCACAGAAGATTGAAGTGATAGATTTGAAAACGATGCGTTATCACGCGACGATAACTGGTTTGGATTATCCTCGGCATTTATTGGATGTCGGTAATGGCAAAGCGTATATCACCAATGGTAGTTTAGCTGGTGAAGTGAAGGTGATCAACCTCAGCGATAACTCTCTTGTAACGTCAATCGCTGTAGGTAACGGGCCGGAGAAAATGCTTTTGAAGGGAAATTATGTTTATGTATGCAATAGTGGGGGATGGGATCTCGACAGCACTGTTTCAGTAATTGACATATCCACCAATATGCTGGCCACAACGATAACAGTGGGCGACAGACCAATGGATATCACAGCAGATCACAACGGTAATATTTGGGTGATATGTAGCGGTAACGAAAGTTGGATGGCAGGAGGGGAGACGGCACCATCGTGTTATAAGATCAATGGAATAAGCAATCTTGTTTCGGATAGTATATTGTTCAATGTGAGTGGTGGCAGACCAAAAAACATTGCGAGCTCACCATCTGGAGCGACTATCTATTTTGACAATAGCGGAGTGAGTTCATTGGAAGCGGATTCTATTCAAATGATAGTAGCGAACGTTATCAACGGCGACGTCGGAAGTTTGGATATACATCCTGTAAGTGGAGATATATGGACATCAACCGTTTCAGATTTCACTAATCCATCTTCAGTTAAACAATACACTTCATCGGGAGTTCTGAAGGCTACTTTTCAAACAGGCATTGGAACCAATGGTGTGGCGTTCAATTAAAACAGACAAGGATTTTCACAGATCTTGGTTATGTACTAAAAAAACAAAAGCGTTCATGATTGAACGCTTTTGTTTATAATACCCATGTGATTTATTAAACTGGCCAATGTTAGAGAAATCAACAGTGGTAAATGCCGAAGGATACAAGTGTTTAGTTCAATCTGGCGAAGCAAAAACTTGGCTATTATACTTGTCCAATCGGTATATTAGATTGAGCCGGAATTTTAAGCGGCCTTCA
>JAYTMF010000380.1:0-5580 GCA_043728755.1 Flavobacteriales bacterium | reverse complement strand
AACATTCTTCACTTGCGAACCGAGCGTCTTCCACACGACACCACCCCATCCTGCTTCGAATGCGCGCAGCACATTTATTTTTTTATCTGTCGGTGGAGCTGATGCCAACCAAAAAGGATTGGGAGACTTTATACCGAGAAAACTTGATTGCAAATTTGCCATGTGATAATTTTTTTGTATGATGAAAGACGATTCAATTCGCCCTTCTCACATATTTTATAATCCTAAGTATTCTAAAATTCCTTTTGCTCCAACCTTTCCGGCTTGAACAGCATCAACAACTTCTCTTCCGCCGTTGACCGCATCGCCACCGGCAAAAACACCTGTGATGTTTGTCTGGGCATTCTTATCGCCGATAATTTTTCCATTCTTATTCTCAAGAGATTCTTTCGTCACCAATTCTTCGAAAGGAATTTGTCCGGCAGCCTTGATGACCATGTCGACATCGACAGTAAAATTTTCTCCAGTCGAAACCGCCGCTCTTCTGCCTGACCCGTCCTCTTCACCAAGCTTCATTTTTTCGCAAATCAACTGCTTCACTTTACCGTTTTCACCTTTCACTTCAACAGGATTTGCAAGCCAGATAAAATTACATCCATCGAGTTTGGCAATGTCGAGTTCAACTTGAGTGCAAGGTTTTTCATGTTCCGATCGGCGATAGATCATTGTCACCTCTTTCGCTCCGAGTCTCTTGGCCTGCGTTGCAGCATCGATTGCAGTCATGCCCATTCCGATCACAGCCACTTTATCACCCACTTCCACTTTGGAATAATCATGCGTACGCAAATCATAGATAAATGAAATCGCATCAACAACACCGTCCAACTCCTCCCCCGGAATATCGAGGTGACGGGCCACTCCCACGCCAATACCAAGGAATACCGCATCGAATTTTTGTTGCAAATCAGCAATGGTAAAATCCTTACCTAAAGCTTTGTTGTACTCCATGGTGATACCACCGATGGAGAGAATGTAATCCACTTCTTCCTCACAAAACTCCGGCGTTACTTTGTAAGCAGCCACACCATAAGTGATCAATCCGCCCCCTTTAGCTTCCTTCTCGAAAACGGTTACTTCACAACCTTCTCGCGCCAATCCATGAGCGCAAGAAAGTCCTGCCGGTCCCGCACCAACAACGGCAACCTTCTTACCGTTTGATGGTTTCCTATCGAACAGTTTCCATTTATTCTCAATGGCTAATTCGGTTGAATAGCGTTGAAGCTTTGCGATATGAATCGGTTCCTCCTCGAGGAGGTTGTACACGCATGCACCTTCACATAACTTCTCTACAGGACAAACTTTGGAACAACCTGCTCCCATGATGTTTGAAGACAAAATGGTTTTTGCGGAACCTTTGATATTCCCTGAAGAAATTTGTTTGATGAAGAGCGGCACGTCAATACTTGTCGGGCAAGACTTTGTACACGGCGCGTCGTAACAATTGATGCATCTGTTGGCTTCGATGATGGCGCCTTCGTCATGCTCAAATGGAGGATGAACATCCGAAAAATTCGTTGCAAATTCTAGCGCTCCCAGGCGATTACTTTTTATAGTCATTGATGAATGATGTTGTAGTTCGTAAAAAATTTCCGGACAGTAGTTGGTCCAATTCTTTTGTCGGCAATTATAATTCCGTAAGTCTTCCGTATGTCTCGGGTCTTCTGTCTCTGAAGAATTGCCATGTGCTTCTCACCTCCGCTATCATATCGAGATCGAATTCAGCAACTAGCAATTCATCGTTATCCTCCGAAGCGGTTGCGAAAATTTGTCCGCGTGGATCCACGAAATAAGAACTGCCGTAAAATTTACCAAGATTCCATGGCTTCTCTGTTCCGACTCTGTTGATGCATCCCATAAAATATCCATTGGCAGCAGCATGTGCCGGTTGTTCAAGCTTCCACAAGTATTGAGAAAGTCCGGCAACGGTTGCTGAAGGATTGTAAACGATTTCCGCGCCATTCAACCCAAGGCAGCGAGCGCCATCGGGGAAGTGACGGTCGTAGCAGATGTAAACACCCACCTTTGCGTACTTCGTTTGAAAAACAGGATAACCGAGATTACCCGGTTTGAAGAAAAACTTTTCCCAGAAACCATTCGTCTGAGGTATGTGGTTTTTTCTGTATTTGCCCAAATATGTTCCATCAGCGTCGATGACTGCAGCGGTGTTATAAAGCACACCTTCCTGCTCCTTTTCATAGATCGGAACAATGATGACCATGTTGTATTTTTTCGCGTAGGTCGCCATCAATTCCGTCGTCGGACCCGGTACTGATTCTGCTGAAACATACCACTTGCTATCTTGTCCGGGACAGAAATAAGGCGTATTGAAAATTTCCTGCAGACACAAAATCTGCACGCCATTCTTGCCGGCTTCTTCAATATATGGAATGTGTTTCTGCACCATTGCATTGCAGATCTCTTGAATCGTTCCTTCTCCCTCCGTCATTGGGAGGCTCATTTGGATGAGGCCGGATTTTACTTTTCTTGACATGTATGTTTTGGTGTTGAGTTATTGGGTTATCCGTTATTGGGTTATTTAGTTATTGCATGAAGGGCGCTCAATTAATATTGGTCTTGTTTTGCATTTTCCTTTGCTTTTTTTAAGTAGGCAATATATCCATTCAATATTTTGAGACATCCTGATATTGCATTTCTGTATTCGTCCAATTCTTCTTTTTTTATATAACCCTCATCATTCGCACAAATAAGGTGATCAAGAATTTCAGTAAGAGAACCGCGTGCATGTCGGCAGAACTGGATATTCTCCTGAAAATGAAATCTACCAAATCCTTCCGCAATGTTAGCTGTTACCGACCTTGATGATCTCTGCATCTGATCTTTCAATCTATATTTCTCTTCATTAGGCAGCGTTTTCACTGTTTGTGAAATACACGCTCTCAATCGTCTTGCTGTCTTCCAGGCTTCAAGTTCTTCAAAGGAATGCATCTGTTTCTGATTTTATCCCCGCAAGAAAATAAAGAAAAAAGCAACGCTACTCATTCTTATTCCTGAATTATTCCCTTTTGGAATATTTCCCGTGGTTACTGGTTATTGGGTTATTAAGTTATTACGCGGAGCGCATTCACGAACCTATCAATCCACACCTTCCAAATTGCCATTCACGCAATAACTTAATAACCCAATAACCAATAACTTTTTCAAACTGACATTCGCGCAATAACTTAATAACCCATTAACTAAATAACCCAACAACCAATAACTAAATAACTCCAGTAACCTTATTCCTCTTCACAAACTTCCCATATCCTTTCTTCACCAAAAGCTTCTCGTCATTCACTGCTATCTGTCCTCTGAGCAAAACTGTTTTGATTTTGCCCGTGAGCTCCCATCCTTCGTAACTCGAGTAATCGACATTCATGTGATGCGTCTTGGCCGAAACGGTGTGCTTCTGATTCGGGTCAATGATAACGATATCCGCATCCGATCCAACAGCAATGGTTCCTTTTTGCGGATACATGCCGAAAATTTTCGCAGCGTTGGTGGAAGAAACTTCCACGTATTTATTCAACGTGATGCGATTCTTTTTTACTCCTTCGGAGAAAAGCAATTCCATTCTGTGTTCGATGGCCGGATGCCCGTTTGGGATTTTCGAAAAGTCATTTTCACCCATTTTCTTTTGTTCCCACATGAAAGGACAATGATCCGTTGCAACGATTTGTACCAGTCCCTGATTGATACCAGCCCACAATGTTTCCTGATCTTTCTTCTCTCTCAGCGGTGGACTCATCACCCACTTCGCTGATTCAAAACCTTTGTCGTAGAGTGATGCATCAAGCACAAGATATTGTATGCACGTCTCTGCATAAACGCGTTGATTTCTCTTTGAAGCATCGCGCACATGATTGAGTGCGCCCTCGCACGTCATGTGCACGACATACGCTGGAACACCTGTGTGATAGGCTAGATCCGCGAATCTTCCCGTGGCTTCCGACTCAGTTATTTCCGGTTGGGAGATATAATGATACAAAGGAGAAAGTTTGCCTTCCGATTTGTGTTTCGCAATGAGGATATCGATCATGTCGCCGTTCGTTGCATGTGTCGTGACCATTCCGCCCTGTTTCTTTACTTCATTCATCAAGCCTACCATCTGGCGGTCATCGATCATCAGAGCGCCCTTGTATGCCATGAATGTTTTGAAAGAAGTGATGCCTTCCTTCTCCACCATGTCCTTGATTTCCTCTTTCGTGCTATCGTTGAAATCGGTCACTGCCATGTGAAAAGAATAATCACCTACAGCATTTCCATCCGATCTACCCTTCCATTCTTCCAAAGCATGGTGTAAAGATTTTCCTTGTGTCTGAAGAATGAAATCGATCACCATCGTTGTTCCCCCGTGCAGCGCTGCGCCTGTCCCCGTTTCATAATTGTCACTGGAATATGTTCCCATAAAAGGCATATCAAGATGCACGTGCGGATCAATGCCTCCGGGCATCACAAGTTTTCCGGCTGCGTCGATTACTTCATCGGCAATGACGTTGAGTTCTTTTCCAATCGTCACAATTTTTTCATCAACGATAAAAATATCCGCAACGTAGTCGTCGGCTGCAGTGATGATTCTTCCGTTCTTTATTAGTATTGACATAGTGTTTCTATTAGAGTTATAAAAATGCGGACTGTAAACTTAATGCGTTCTATAATTCCCCGATGTCTTCATTCCACAAAGTTGGATTTTCTTCGATGAATTGATTCATCATGTCTTTGCATTCATCAATATCGAGGTCGATGACTTCCACACCATGTGATTCCATGAATTCCTTCGCTCCCGGAAAAGTTGTAGACTCTCCGGCATACACTTTTTTGATTCCAAATTGCACAACAGCACCTGCGCACAGGTAGCATGGCATCAACGTAGAATAGAGAACCGTGTCCTTGTAACTGCCTACACGACCCGCATTGCGGAGGCAATCAATTTCAGCATGCGTAATAGGATCATTGTCTTGAACTCGTTTGTTGTGTCCGCGACCGACAATCCTTCCGTCTTTCACCAATACACTTCCAATCGGAATTCCTTTCTGACTCAAACCCGTTCTGGCTTCATCCATTGCCGCTTTCATAAATTCATCCATGCTCATAATTTTTTCGTTTGATATTTTCAGATCGCTCCGGCGATCAACGTTTCATTTTGAAGTGATGATTGCGTCTTGCGCATCAACACCAGATAAGTTATGCCGGAAAGAAAAAATCCGACAAACCACGCGTAGTTGTATAAGTCACCAACCCAGCTCCAGACGGTCGTGCGTTCCATCACATGTATATTGATGAGGAACCCGGGAACGTTGGGAAGCACGCCAAGCAGCAAGGCTACAATCGCGCGACTGTTGAATCCACTTCCGAAAAAATATTGTCCCTTCAATTGATAGAGATCGTTCACGACGAGTTGCTGACGACGGACGAAATAATAATCGGCGATCATAATTCCACCGATAGGTCCGAGCAAACTAGAGTAAGCGATGAGCCAGGTGAAAATGTATCCGGTTGGATCAGCAATCAACTTCCATGGAAAGATTAAAAGGCCGATGATACCTGTGATGTAGCCACCCGTTCTGAAACTGATTTTCG
>JAYTMF010000379.1:0-14539 GCA_043728755.1 Flavobacteriales bacterium | reverse complement strand
TGGTGCATCACGCACCATAAACTTCAATGCTACGAGCAGTGTTTTGAATATCAGCAACAGCAAAACTGTTACATCTACTTCCAGTGGATTGCTCAGTTTTACGAGCTCGGTGGCGAATGGTAATTTGCGCATTGCCGCAGCAGTTGACTTCGGAGCTTCTCTCACCACTATCGGCAACAATACTTATCTGCAGATCGATGCCGGTGGTTCGATATTAACGAACGCACCTACTTATGCGACAGGTTCGACGCTGGTATACAACACCGGAGGAACCTTCACGGCTTCGACCGGATGGACTACTAACGCAACAACCGGCATAGGTGTTCCGCATCACATCCTGATTGGAAATGGCGTGAACACGACGTTGAGTTTTGGTGCCTCCAACCAATTCAGACATGCTAAAGGCAATGTGACAACGGCAGCCTCTTCAGCATTGACATTATCATCAGCCGCCGATGGTAATCTTCAGCTCGCCGGAAACTTCGTCAACAACGGAACTTTTACGCATAGCTTACGCGATGTGACTTTTATTGGAACAGCAGCGCAGCAAATAACAGGCGCTACCACTTTCAACAACCTCATTCTAAACAACAGCAATGGTCTTTCACTGAATAGTCCGACAACAGTTTCGAATATTCTAACGCTCACACTTGGGTCATTGTCATTGGGAGCAAGTGATCTGACATTGTCGAACACAGCTACAGGAGCAATCACCGGAACATTCTCTTCTTCGAGAATGATCATCATTGATGGCGCCGGTCAATTGGTAAGATCAATCGCGACCGCAGGTTTACCGATCACATACACATTCCCAGTGGGTGAAATAACCGGTATTACCGAGTACTCACCGGCATCATTTATTATTTCGGCAAATGGAGCAGCACGAAATATCGGTGTGCGCGTTCTGAATGCCAATCACCCACAACTAAACAACACACCTTCTCAAACAGATTATATCAGCCGATACTGGTTGACCAGCAACAGTGCTGCGAGTACATACACATACACAGCGAACTTTACTTACACCGCTGCAGACCTGAATGGAGCGGAATCCAACGTTCGTGCAAACATGTGGAATGGTTCTTCATGGAGTCATGTTGCTACGAGCTCTTCAACATCAAATGTGTTATCCATCACCAACAGTGTGACGAACACTACTTTGCCATTGGGAGCAACAGCAGAATTTACTGGTCGTGTAAACAACGGTGCTACGTACGTGTGGAACCAAACGGGTACTGCTAGTTTCGCGACTGCGACGAACTGGACACCGAATAGGATGACTGCTGCGGTCAATGATATCCTTGTATTCAATAATGGTGCGACCACCGTGGCCAACGGAGTGACCACACAGACCATCGGTCAATTGCTCGTTACGGGAAATACCAACGTAAGCCTTGTGTCTGCAGTGAATGCAACACTTACTATTGTCGGTGGAAATGGCACTGATCTGAATGTAGCTTCCGGAAGCACATTACAGTTGGCAAGTACCCTGGCGAATGCACTCGTGATCAACTTTACCAATGCAACAACCGCATCAATCGATGGCACACTTACGATCATCAACAATACAGCCCTGGATAACCAATTGAATTGTGCGAACAGTGTGGTGACCGTGAATGGTTCAATCAACAACTTCGGTATTGTGAATGGAACGGTTCCTACGCTTGTTTTTGGTTCGACAGGAGTCTATCGTCACAATTTTACCACAACAGCTGGAGTACTTCCAATAGCAAACTGGAACGTGGCTTCTACATGTTTGATTCAGGGATACACATCGAACGGAACAGCACCGAGCAACCTCAACCAAACTTTTGGAGGATTCACTTGGAATTGTGCCGGTCAGACTGCCATGATGCAGTTCAATGGGGCACTCACAAATGTAGCTGGTAACTTTAACGTTCTCAGAACTGGCCTATCCAGCGAATTGCGTTTGGCACATGGTGGTACACAGACGATGACAGTAGGTGGAAGTATGACCGTTAGTGGTGCCAGCACCAAATTGACGCTTTCTTTTTTCAATAATGGAAAAAACACGATTTTCCTTGCGGGAAGTTATACGCAGAATAGCGCTACTTCCGTGGTTGAACTGGGAGCCGGAAATGCCGGAACATTGGGTAAAATTTATGTAGGAGGTAATTTTAATTTCTCAGCGGGAACGATTCAACAAAGCGCGGCCGCAACCACTGGTGGAATTGCGCTGATTGAGTTCAATGGAACTTCAGCACAGACCATCATCATTGGCGGTACATTCGTCAACACCATTGATTTCGGGTTTGACAATACTACAGGCTTTACATTGACAGGCTCGGTTCCAATCAATCAGAATGGATCGCTTTACAGAAGAGCCGGAGCGCTCTCAGGCGGAACCATGACATACAATGCCACAGGTACTTCACTCTATTATGAGGGTACCACTGCTATGACCACCGCGGTAGAATTTCCTGCCACCAACGGCCCGGTAAACGTAAGCGTAAATACCACGAACGTTATTTACCTCAGTGGTTCAAGAACGTTACCATCTGGAGGAATCTTCACCAGTATTAACGGTATTTTTTCACTGGGAAATTTCGACATCACTTTAAATAACACAGCGGCAGGAGCGCACGTCAACGCAAGTCCGGGAGTTTCCAACATGATCGCTGCCGACGGCGCCGGCCAATTGAAGAGAGCCTTGCCTAACAGTGCCCGCGATCTACAGTTTTACATTGGAGATGTCACAGGTGCATCTGAATACTCAGCCATTCGTTTGAACTTCTCAACCAACAGTGTCGCCAACAGAATTGTGGGTGTCAGAGTGGTGGATGCCAATAGTCCAAATCTGAATATTCCTTTTGCTCCAATTGACTTTACAAGCAGATATTGGGTAATAACACTCAGCTCTACTGCCGGCACATATACATACACGCCTACTTTGACCTATGATGTCGCGGGAGACGTGAATGGTACTGAGAATAATTTTCAGCTGGCGGCCTTTGCTTCTGCAGCCAGCGCATGGAATCACTACACCACAACCATCACATCTCCAAGTCTCATTTCTACAGTTGCGCTAACACAAGCAAACTTTGATCTGAACAACGCACAATTTTCCGGAAGAACGCCGGTGAAATACTGGAACGGTTCTGTCTCTGCGGATTGGAATACGGCGGCCAACTGGTCACCAAGCGGCGTCCCTACCAGCGTTGACAACCTTGACATTAATACTGCAACACCTAACGTATGTACGTTGAGTTCCGGTTCAGTGACGATCAATCACCTCACTATGAATCAAACCGGCGTGCTGAATATGTCGTCGGGGACATCTTTGACAGTTGCCGGCAACTTGACATTTGTAAATACAGCTTCGGTTAACTTCAACTGCAATAGCACGTTCAGCCTAACGAATACGACATTCAATCAAAAGGTACCTGCTTTGCAATATGGTCATTTGAACCTCGGGTCAGGTGCGAGAACCCTTGATAATTCAGGAACGATTCGTATCTGTGGTAATTACACGCCAACATCAGGAGCGTTGACCTCAACAGGAAGCACAGTTGAATTCAATGGGACCTCGGTACAGAGTATTCTCAGCAACAATACCGGCTTCAATAATCTATTTATCTCAAATGCTTCGGCAACTGTTACCTCACCAACAAACGTAACGGTAGGTGGCAGCCTTCAGATCAATACCAATGCAAGACTAAACAATACAACCGGTTCTCTGACTATCAATAGCGGAGCTACGGCGAACGTGGACGGATATCTGCGCAACAGTGGAACGATCATTACCACCGGAACAGTGACTATCAGTGGTACGGGCACATACGAACACAATGTGAGCGGCGCACCGGGAACCATACCTGTTGCTACATGGGCCAGTGGTTCTATGTGTGATCTGATTGGTAATTTCAGCTCAGGCAACATCAACTTTGGCTTGCAGAATTTCCATCACGTAAGAGCGAGTTTTACGGGAAGTGGTGCCGTGAATGCCAACAGAACCCTCACCAACATGGGGGGAGATTTGTCAATCGTTTCCACCGGTACAGGGACATTTGCCTTAAGCGGTAATCTTTCCACCAACATGACCATTGGGGGTAGCATTAATCAGAGTGGCGGTTCATGGATGTTAGCCACTGGATCCAACAGTTCATTTTATGTCAATCTGGCCGGAAATTTTATTCAAACTTCTGGAGCCTTCGATATGATGCAAACAACCGGAAGTGGCGCCGCTGCGGAGATTAACATTTTGGGTAATTATTCACGAACCGGCAATGGAATTATCATTGCTTCAGGCGGTGGAAGTCAGGATGGAATATTCAGATTCAACGGTGTTAATCAGACCATTCTGGAAACTGCTACAGGCCTGAATCAGTATATAGATTACTACATCAATAACGGAACAACTACATTACTAAGTAATCTGGCAATTCTTGGTTCTTCATCCACCTTCACCGCGACAGTCACTGTGGCGAATGGCGCCACATTGGATGTTGGAAACTACGTGATCTCCGGATCACCAAATACCCGTACTAACGTCATGAGTGGCGGAACTATCAGGACCGCGAATGCCAATGGTCTGACTGCGTCAGGTGCGTCAGGATCTGTTCAAACAGTGTCAAGGATTTATAACTCCGGTGCTACTTTTGAATACAACGGAACCACCAATCAGAACACAGGAAATTTCTGGACTATCACATCGCCAACGGTGAATACCGTAGGTGGACTTACGATCAACAATACCGGAACAGCGGGTAATAATACTGTGACCATGAACAGTGTCACCACCGCCAATGTGAGTTCATTGTTGAGCTTTCCGGCGACTAATCTTGGAGCACTGGATGTGCAATCCAATACCGTAAGTGTGAACAACAATAATGTCAATGCCGTGAGCCGACTGGGTCTCGGCCATGTTATTGGCAACCTGAGAAGGAATATTGCCACTGGATCGAACTCATACAGATTTGATGTGGGTACTGCCGGTGCGTATTCTCCTATGACCGTTGATTACAACACAGTAACATTGGGAGGTTATGCCATCGTAATGGCCAATGCCGGTGCACATCCGAACGCCGCAACCGATGGTCTGAGTCAGACGGCATACCTCAATCGCTGGTGGAACGTTGTAAATAGTGGCATCACTTCAACCGGGTCAGCCAACATCAATACTTTCAGTTATCCTTCAAGCGATCTGATCGGAGGAGCAATAAGCTCGTCACTTCAGCTCGTAAGATGGAACGGAGCCGTATGGTCATACCCTTCATTCAGCACAGCCATCAATCAGATCAGCGGCACTACGCTCTCGAACACCACCACATACGGGCAGTTCATTGCTGCCGATTGTGGAAGTCTGGTGGTGAATGTAACCCCGTCATCTACTATGTTTTGTAATGGTGGGTCGGTGGGACTCACAGCAACGACCAATTTTGGAGCACCTACTTTTTCATGGTCACCTGCCACAGGATTGAGTGCAACCACCGGGGCTAGCGTAACCGCGAGTCCATCGACGACGACCACTTATACAGTTATCGCAACTACAGCTCAAAATTGCACAGCGAGCAAAACCACGACCATCACTATTATCCCACGTCCGACAAGTGTGATCAGTGGATCGACCACTTATTGTAACGGCGGTTCCGCAACACTCGCCGTTGCCTTGACGGGCACCGGACCTTGGAGCGGAACCCTTTCAAATGGTGTGGCGTTCAGTGGAAGCGTGAGCCCGATCACTGTAGTGGTTAGTCCTTCAACCACAACAACATATACCGTCAGTTCATTGTCTGACGCCAATTGTACTTCTATAGCTTCTGACAGAACTGGCGGTGCAACGATATCGATGAATGTACGCCCAACGGGTAATCTTGCTGGAACACAAACGATTTGTGTAGGATCCTCTGCGCCACTTTCTATTGCTGTAACAGGTAGCGGAACGATTAGTGGCACGTTGAGTCCGGGTGCTATTCCATTCAGTGGAACTGCGCCTTCAATCAATTTGAGTTTATCTCCTAGTTCAAACATCACCTATACCGTTATCTCATTGAGCGATGCGAATTGCTCTGCTATAGGTGCGGATATAACCGGAAGCGCAATCATTACAGTAACAGCGACTCCGACAGCAAGCATTAGCGGAACTACAAGTGTTTGCGCAGGATCTACTTCGAATATTTCCTTTACAGGAACAGCAAATGCTACCGTGACCTACACAATAAATGCCGGGGCGAATCAAACGATCAATCTCGATGGAAGCGGAAACGCAACGTTGAATTCAGGTTCAGTTTTCACAAACAAGACATATGCACTTGTTTCTGTTTCCAATGGTGTGTGCAGTATTGCCGTAAGCGGTAGTGCTGTGCTGACAAAAGTGGATTACCCAGAGGCGGATATCGCCGGAACAGCCTCTATTTGTAGCGGTGCTTCTACAACTATTTCATTCGAAGGTAATCCGGGGGCAATTGTTACTTATACAATCAATGGTGGTTCCAATCAATTTATCACCTTGAATGGCTCCGGAATTGGCAGCGTTAATACAGGAGCTTTGACAAGTAATATCACCTATTTATTGGTAAGTGTTTCTAATGGAATCTGTTCACAAGCGATTGGCTCTGTTGCTGAGGTTACAGTCTATTTGAATACATATTACAGAGATTTGGATAGCGATGGTTTTGGTGATCCTACTGTGACTACAACAGGCTGTACTCCTCCAGTGGGTTATGTTGTAGACAACACCGATTGCTGTGATTCCAACGCAGACATCAATCCCGGAACCGAATGGTGGGTTGATCTTGACGGGGATGGTTATGGTTCATTCGTCTTTGACAGCGGCTGTCTCAGCGGTGTGACATGTGCATCCGGTACATGGCCGACGCAAACGATTCCATATTATCCTGCTGCTCACGGTGGCGCTTCGTACGCTTCCGATTGCAATGACAGCAACATCGCTGTGCGCCCTGGAGCAATAGAAATTTGCTCAAACAACATCGATGAAAACTGCAATGGACTTATCGATGAAGGTTGTGCCGGCCCGGTCAACGACAATTTTAATAATGCAATTCTGGTGAATCTGAACAATCCAAATGCCATTTACCCAAACTGTCTTGTGTACACAGGCACGATGGTAAATGCGACAGTTTCAACCCAAGGCAACGTGAGCAACGTGGCTCTGGGAGGAGGACGTGATGTTTGGTACAAATTCGTAGCGCCATCCACTGCGGTTCAAGTGAAGGTGAGTCCAACCAGCTTTGATGCTGTTGTAGAATTAAAGAGTTCAGCAGCCACTCAAATTGATGCAGAGAATGTAAACACCGTCGTTGGTGGATTGGAAATTCTCAATTACGGTAACCTTATAGCGGGACAAACCTATTGGCTGGCTGTAAGAAATTACAATACCGGCAATACAGGTAATTTCAATATTTGCGTATCGCCACTTATGGCAAGCAGCTGCGCATATACTGTTCCTGCCGGAGGTTTCCCTCTTTGCAATTCCTACAAAGCTGTGTATCGCGGAGCGGACAGTTACACATTTAACTTTACAGGAACCGGTGGTAGCGCGGCATTCCCATACGTTACTACCTCGGGAACTTCGACAGGATTCATTCCTTTGAGTACGCCATCGTTGGACTTGCGTTACGGAGGAATTTATAGTGTTCGTGTCGACGCAAACTTTAACGTTGTCAATGGACTGGGCGCAAGCAATGGATCAATCTCAGTGTTGGGTAGCATTGCATCATCGAATTGCACTGGTGTGTCCATCATTGCGCAGCCACTGCTTGAAGTTAAAAGCGCACTCAGATGTCCCGCAACCATGACCAGAAGTCAATACCTTATCGGAACGCCTGTAAGCGGTTCTGGCAATGCCTGCTCTGCAATTAGTTACACCTTTGAATTCACACAAGTGACTAATTGTTCCGGTACTACAACAATTGGACTTCCTTTCGAAGTGACTTCTCCGGCGAATACACCATACCTCATCCTTGGCGCTGCATTTCCGATACCAACATATCCACTGGCCAACAATGGATATTGGAAAGTGAGAATCAGACCTGTGTTCATGGCGAATCATGGCGCGTATGGTCCGGCACAAACTATTCAGGTAAGCGGAACATCTGCCAGCGCGATGTTAAGTGAAGAAGGAATGATTGGTGCTGAAAAATCTGTTGTTGAAGAAATGAAGTCTGGTGTTTATCCGAATCCGAATAAGGGCGAATGGCTGAACATTAATCTTACTGGCATCGGTGAAGGCAATGTGTACATCCGAGTGATGGACGCTGTGGGCCGCATTGTTTATTCTGACATGCAATACGCTGAACATTCATTGTATAAGACGATAACATTTAACGACCCACTTCATGCGGGAATCTACTTGGTTGAATTCACCGTGAATGGAAAAACGACGACAGAGAAGTTGTTGATCGAGAGATAAAAAATAAGGGTTATGATTAAAAAAAAGGCTGTCGCGGAAGTGACAGCTTTTTTTGTTAGTGGGGTTATTGGGTTACTTAATTAATGGGTTATTGGGCTATTTAGTTATTAAGTTATTTTGAGCAATTCATACCAATGTGATTTAAAAAACAGGCCAATGTTTGAGAAATCATACAGTGGTAAATGCCGATGGATACTAGTGTTTAGTTCAATCTGGCGAAGCAAAGATTGGACTATTACACTTGTCCAATCGGTATTAAATGTTCGTCGAATTGCTCTTGTTGGATGCAATGACTTAGTAACTACTAAGAGTTCGCACTGATGAATAATTTACCGGTTACTCACACACCGCTAGCCACGCCATTAATCCCATACCAGTTTCTAGTGCGTTTTCATCAACGTCGAATCGTGAATTGTGTACCGCATAACTTTTGGAATCATCAACAGATGATGCCGTACCAAGTCGGTAAAAACATGCCGGCATGTGATGGCCGTAGTAAGCAAAATCTTCGGCTGTCATGCGCAATTCCAGCTCAACCACATTTTCTTTACCCAGAAATGCAGTCGCGTCTCGTTTTGATTTCTCTGTCAATGTTTCGTCGTTGTGAAGTACAGGATAACCAATTTCAATTATGAAATCAACATCGCCGCCCATGCTTCTTACAAGTTGCGTTGCCAACTCCTTCATTCTTTGATGCGCTTCCTTTCTCCATGTTTCATCGAATGTGCGGAACGTGCCTTCAAGCTTCACTTCATTCGGGATAATGTTAGTGGCGCCATTGGCGATGACTTTACCAAATGAAAGAACAGAAGGCGTTGCGGGATTCGCCCACCGACTCACCACTTGTTGAAGTGCCACGATCAAATGTGAAGTGATCAACACCGGATCAATGTTTCGATCTGGTTTTGCAGCATGGCCACCTTTGCCTTTCACGGTGACATAAATTTCATCCGTACTCGCCATGTACATGCCCGATTTGAAACCCACTTTTCCAGCAGGTAATTCAGGAAAAACATGCTGACCGAAAATGGCTTTCGGCATTTTCCTTTCGAAGACTCCTTCTTTTATCATCAATGATGCACCACCCGGTAGTACTTCTTCCGCGGGTTGGAAAATGAGTTGGACTGTGCCTTCCCATTCATCTCTTGCCGCTTGTAAGATCATGGCTGCACCGAGAAGCGAACTCGTGTGAACATCATGTCCGCATGCATGCATTACACCCTGATTGGTGCTTTTATATGCGACGTCATTATCCTCTTCTATGGGCAATGCGTCCATATCAGCGCGCAATGCCACAAGTCGTGATGACGGATTTTTACCTTCAATTAACGCTGAAATACCCGTACCTGCAATGCCCGATTGATATGAGATTCCGTGCTGTTTCAATTTCACTTCAACGAATTTTGAGGTGTTGAATTCTTTAAATGAAAGTTCGGGATGAGCATGCAAATGACGACGTATGCTTATGACATCTTCCAGGTATTTTTTTGCGAGTTCCTTGATCTTTTCTTTCATGAGAATAGTTGGATATTGTTCGTGATCAATGGCAGTCACAACTTTTCCCTTCACTTGTTATATTGGTCAATGTGGCCAGCGAATCATTCATTGTAATCTGAAAGTCGGTTTGTCCATAATCGAGATGGTAAATGCGCGGTGATTGCTTTACATCGCTTTTTCCAAAGTCGATCTTACCCTCTTTTCTCACGAGTTGGATTTGCTCGATGGAAATATCAAGACATTGCATCTGGCATGATGCAACTGGTGAAATCTCGAAATTCAACTCGCGCACACTTTGCATTATGTGCTTTCCGGGAGTCCATCCCAGCCAATCGTGGTTGGGAAACATCATAAATACAATCAATGATCCAATACCTAAACCGATCATGTACCTTATTAGTCGTTGCTTGAAATTCATATTTAAAATTTGCCCTGCAAAAGTGGTGAATACATCCTTTCACAAATCATTTGCATTTCAAGGTTTGATGTGGGTTTAATTTCGTGGTCGATAATTCAAGCTGATATGCTTTCAACCCGACAACTCAAATTCTCTTACTCCAATGGTCCGTCGTTTTCTTTTCCCGATATCGATTGCGGAAAAGGTGAGCACCTTCTGATCATTGGTGAAAGCGGCCGAGGCAAAACAACCTTGCTTCATTTACTGGCCGGACTACTCAAGCCGGAGTCGGGAGAAGTGCTTGTGGCAAATACCGTAACGTCGTCCCTCTCTGATTCAAAGCTGGATAAATTTCGTGGGAAGCATATCGGAATAGTTTTTCAAACGGCTCATTTTGTTCATTCGCTTTCGGTGTTGGATAATCTAATGCTTGCACCATTTCTCGCCGGAAATAAAGTAGACAAGGAAAAAGCAATAAGGTCATTGTCAAGACTCAATCTGGAAAATAAAGTGTCTGAAATGCCTTCGCAATTAAGTGTTGGAGAACAACAACGCGCTGCTATAGCCAGAGCAATGATGAATGATCCGGACATTATTCTCGCCGATGAACCCACAAGCGCTCTGGATGATCGCAATGCAAACGATGTAATATCAATGCTGGAGGAGCAGGCCTCACTTACAGGCGCCAGTCTCATCATTGTGACGCATGACAAACGCATAAAGGATCGATTTAATAACCAAGTGAGCCTATGAACCTATTGAAAATATCATGGAGTAACATTCGGTTCAAACCGATGAATACTATGTTGAGCATTGTCCTGCTGGCATTCGGTATCGGTATCATATCACTCATGCTTTTGCTCAAAGATCAGATAGGTGAAAAATTCGATCGCAACATCAAGGACATTGACTTTGTCCTAGCCGCAAAAGGTAGTCCGCTGCAAAGCATACTTGCCAACATATATCACGTGGATGCTCCCACCGGAAACATAAAAGTGGCCGACGCAAAAAAGATCATCCGCAATCCGATGGTTGAGCTGGCTATTCCATTGGCTTATGGCGACAACTATGAGAAATACCGAATTGTTGGAACAACGGCTAAGTACCCGGAACATTATCAGTGCACTTTGTTGCAAGGCGTCATGTTTGAAAAGCCATTCGAAGTAACTGTCGGAGCCACGGTTGCAAAGGAAACAGGACTGAAGCCGGGAAGCACCTTCACAAGTGTTCATGGTTATGACAATGCTGCAGAAGGTGATCCAGATGCGCATCACCACGATAAACCCTACACAGTTGTTGGTGTATTTGCACAAAGCAATAGCGCCATTGATAATCTTATTTTGACTCCCGTTGAATCTACTTGGCTTGTGCATGAACATGGTCACGATGATGACGCTCATGCGGAAGAAGAGCATGCCCACGAACATGCAGATGGCGATGGACTTGTGGAGCACGAGCATGACACGACTGCTGATGAGCCCGATAGAGAAATGACGGCTTATCTTATCATAAAACGCAACAAAGGGGCTTTCGGTATGCTAGCGAAATTGACTGAAAATACCACGATGCAATTGGCAAATGTTGCAGTCGAAAATTCAAGACTGATGAACAATTTCGGATTGGGGTTGAGTACTGTAACCGCTATTGCCGTTGTTATCACCATACTTTCTTTTATCAGCATTTTCATTTCTCTTTTCAACTCCATGCGCGAGAGAAAATATGAATTGGCATTGATGCGAACCATGGGCGGAACAAGACGAACCTTGTTCACGCTGATATTGCAAGAAGGCTTGTTGCTTGTCGTGCTGGGTTTTGCCTGTGGCATAGCACTCAGTAGGATCGGACTACTCATTCTGAGCAATACCATGCACGATAATTTTCACTACAGCCTTGACAAACTCGCCATCACATCTTGGGAAATGCTGTTGTTCGGAATAACTTTGCTGATAGGAATATTGGCGGCATTGTTGCCTGCCATCCGCGCATTGCGCATCGATATTTCTAAAACGCTCTCGAATGGTTAAGAAGATTTTATTTGTTGTTATTGGTATTTCCGCGATCATCGGCACGTATGGATTTATTCAATATGAAAAGAAAGCCGAGCAACCCGCTGCCGCAAAGACAGTGATCGACTGGACTTGTGGGAAAAGCCTCTCTGTGATTCCTCATTTCACCGAAGGTCAGATTCTCGAACTCACCTGGCATACACTGACGGATGTTGCATTCAAAGAAGTTTACGTTGCGGATCTCGACATGTATTACTGGAAGCCGACATTCGGTCCCAGTGTGAAATCCCTTGAAGGAAAAGAAGTATTTATTACGGGTTATGTCATTCCCGTCGATTACGATGAGAACTTTTATGTGATCTCTCGTTATCCATATGCCAATTGTTACTTCTGTGGTGGTGGTGGTCCGGAAAGTGTCGTTGACTTGCGCTTCAGCGGAAAAAACAGAACCTATAAAACCGATGAAAGACTTACTTTCAAAGGCAAACTGAAACTCAACGCCACCGACATTTACCAAATGAATTATATTTTGGATGGCGCTCAAGAATATCAGCCATAGCATAAATTCTTCGCGAAACCATTGGCGCGCAATGCTCTCTTTGGTGCTAACGCTTTTCTCCTTTTCAATAGATTCCAGAGCACAGCTGCCCGACACCTTGCGTTGGTATTTTGAAGCAAATCGAATCGCTGTTGATGCTTACGATTTGTATCGTGATCTCGCATCGGCTGGTTATGATAGCACTTTTTTTATGTCTTCTATTTGTGATGTAAGTATTGTGGGTCACGCAGATTGCAACGCATTCGAAATTCAGAATGAATTGTTGGCCGCTCATCGCAAAGATTATCTCGTCAACTACTTTGAGTCTCGCAGTTATGCGAAAAATTTACGGTTGCAAACCGCAACGAATGCCGCTCCGGAATGCATAAATGCTGACGCCAACCCGCAATGGCGACGCGTGGATTTTATTCTTCTGAAGTTCGAAGCGATAAATCCTGAAGTTGAACATAAGGAGCCAAAGCTCGGTGTCGCTACGAACAAAAAACTGGAAGCGATCACAGAGCTGAATGTGGGCGAAACGCTGGTGCTTGACGGATTGAATTTTTACCCCGGAAGGCATATTCCACTCAATGAAGCGAAACCCGTTTTGAAAAAGTTGCTCAAGATCATGGCTGATCATCCAACACTTGAGATCGAGATACAAGGGCATATCTGCTGTGGCCCAAAATCTAGTGCCGATGGTGTTGATATGGATACGAATGAGCCAAATCTTTCGTGGTCGCGCGCAGAGATTATTTACGACTACCTGATTGAAAATGGGATAGCGAAAGATCGACTCTCGTTTAAGGGATTCGCAATGACAAAACCATTGGTCTGGCCTGAAGTAACCATTCTCGACCAAAATAAAAACCGCAGAGTTGAAGTGATGGTAACCACGAAATAGCCTCACTTGTGAATGGCGCTTCTCGGTCGTACTTTCGCGGCCGCTAAAAATCAATCCCATGGCAACGACTACAGCAGATATTTCCAACGGCCTCTGTTTTAAAATGGACACCCATATCTGGCGCGTTATAGAATTTCTTCACGTTAAACCGGGCAAGGGTCCCGCGTTCGTGAGAACAAAGATCAAAAACCTCAACAACGGAAAGATCGTCGATAAAACTTTCAACAGTGGTGTGGCCATTGAAGTTGTGAGAATTGAAACCCGCGAGTACCAATATCTTTATAAAGACGAGAATTATAATTTCATGAACCTCGAGGATTTTGAGCAGATCTCCATTCCCGAGGCCATGATCAATGCACCGCAATTTCTTAAGGAAGGAATGAAGTGCATGGTGCTTTTCAATACCGAAGATGATCAACCAATGAGTTGTGATCTTCCACAATATGTTGAATACCTTATTACATATGCTGAACCCGGTGTGCGTGGTGATACAGCCACAAACGCCACTAAGTCAGCTACGCTGGATATTGGTAGCGATGTGCGCGTTCCTCTTTTCATCAACGAGGGTGACAGCATTCGTGTTGATACAAATACAGGTCAATATCACGAACGCGTGAAAAAATAATTTGATCCGAATATTTATTGAGGCTGCCAAACAACGACAGCCTTTTGTTTTTACTGTATGAGGAAAATAGAAGGCTGACATTCGTGTTTTGTCCCGAATCGCAACATTTGCAGAAATGCCCATTCAAAGCCCGTTTACTGTTCTACGCGCAATCACTCAATTTCGGATAACACTATAACG
>JAYTMF010000378.1:0-1058 GCA_043728755.1 Flavobacteriales bacterium | reverse complement strand
CTTGTATTGTACAAAAGTAGCTTCCTTTTTACCGCGTTTCCAAAAAAATAAAGGAAGTTTACAAAATTTTATTTTTAGAATAAATGCATTTACTAATGTTTTATTTACGCTATCCGCTCTAACCGCGCCATGTAAAACCCATCAAATCCATCCGTCGCGGGCGAGACCGTGCGCTCGGCGAGCAGCTTAAAATTCGGATTGTCGGTTAGAAAACGTTGGACTTGTTGTTCATTTTCCGAAGGCAAAACGCTGCAAGTCGCATAGACCAATTTTCCGCCAACTTTAAGAATTTTGGAATAATCGGCGAGGATTTTAGCTTGAATCGCGCGGACTTTGTCCAAAAACTCGGCTTGTATTTTCCATTTTGCATCAGGATTTCTGCGCAAAACGCCCAAGCCAGAACACGGCACATCGAGCAACAAACGGTCTGCCGTATTATACAAACGTTTAATTACTTTTGTCGTTTCAATCGGCCGCGTTTCGATGATGTGAACGCCATTTCGACGGGCGCGTTTTTTCAATTCTTCCAATTTCCAAGCCTCCGTATCGAGCGCAATCAAGGTACCTTTATTGTTCATCAACGTCGCCAAATGCAACGATTTTCCACCCGCTCCCGCGCAAGCATCCACAACGCGCATCCCTGATTCGACTTCCAAAAATGGTGCAATCAATTGACTACCAGCATCTTGCACTTCAAAAAGCCCTTGTTTGAACATTTCGGTAGAAAAAACATTGCCGCGTCGTTTCAAAAGGACCCCCTCAGTATTGAGACGCGTTTTTTCGGATTCGAAGCCAATTTCTGTAAATTTTTTCTGTAATTCTGCAACGGTGGTTTTCAACGTATTGCAACGCAAAACGACCGAATTTGGCAAATTCAACGCGTGCAATTCGGTTGACCATTTGGCTTCGCCCAATTCTGAAACGCCCAATTCGTCGAGCCAATCGGGAATGGATTCCTTTATTTTTCTTTCAGAAATCGATAATTTTCGCTCGGACAATGTGTCAAATCGCAAGTTTTTAAAATCGGGAAAATCACTGTTTTCGCGGTCTTTCAACAC
>JAYTMF010000377.1:0-1233 GCA_043728755.1 Flavobacteriales bacterium | reverse complement strand
AGCATGATTACTATATTTGAAACTCGCTAACCACCGTCAACAAAAGGTCAGAAAAATTTTGCGGAATTCTGGATGATGGTTTAGTCGGACAACAATGTTAATTTATCAAATAATTTTAGCAAGTGTAAATGCTATTTGTCGCACCACTACATATTCTGACCTATATAACACCGACTTGTTATGCCTATATGGCATAACATGCAGCAGCGTTGATTCGCGGAAGGCCTATTTTGAATCTTTGCACAATTAGCGTGGAGCATAATTTTGGAATAAAGGCATAACATGCATTTTCAGTTGTCTGCAGGCACCAATGTTTCTCGCAGAATTCACGGAAGGAATTTCAGAAAGCACAGAATTTGAAGACGGTTTTCAAATTGCTTGCGAAAACGACGAATTATTTTCAGTGAATGCAGTTTGACCGGAATAGACACATTTTGCCGAAGGCAACCGGAAAGCCAAGAATCGATGGATCTATTTCGTCACCTCAATCACCACTCCAAATACTTCCGAACTTCTCAAATCGGTGTTGACCTGAATTTGATTGCCTCCGGACATCGTCACATTGCGACTTGATGGCAATACTGAATTTAATTTTTCAGCGTAACTCGTTCCATTGGCAGATGAAAGTTTTGATTTCATAGCATCGTAATCCAACGCCGTTTTTGAAATCACGATTGCGAAGTAGTCTGCATTGCCTTTGTCGTCAGGATACATTGAGAAATCTCGCGGAAATAATCTGCGACCGGTAATTCCACAGAATGGTGAATGCTTTGCTGTGTATGGAAACAGTGTATAGGTTGTTCCATCCGTTTCTTGTCCGAATACATATACGTAACAGGTTACATTGTTCACGCATTCGAGTTTGAATTCTTCTCCCGTCTTCATTTTGCGTGCTGTGCGAAATTGATAAGGACCAACTTGTTGTAAGGAAAGATTCTGTCCGTCGGCATTTAATACAACTCCAAGTTGTGCGTTGAGAATTGTTGTCGAAGTTGCTTTTGCATCACTCATAGGATAGATGCCATAAGCTTCTTTGGTGAAGTATTCGAAATCATCATAACTCACCCATCCAATTCCTTGTTTGCCCCATTCTTCTCCCCACGAATTCATGAGCTGAAATCCGCCCATGTTTTTCGCATACTTGTAATCATCGTATCCAATCACACACATGGCATGTCCACCAAAGCCGCGCATACCGCGATCGACGTCCGTTGATTGCCACATTTCTTGTCC
>JAYTMF010000376.1:0-2652 GCA_043728755.1 Flavobacteriales bacterium | reverse complement strand
ACTCAAGGCGATTGGCTAACGGATAATCCAATGCCGGTGATTGACAATGCCGGTATCGCAGACTCTTTACAAGTGAACTATTTACCAACGGTTTTTATGATTTGTCCTGACAAAGTGGTGAGTGAATTGAGTCAGCTAAGTGCACAACTCTTATCTGCTGAGATGAACGGATTGTCATGTCCATTCATTAGTGAAGGCTTCGATCCGGCTTTAATCAACGGCACTGTTTTCGGCGCTTGTGGAATGTCAGAAGCCCAGATATCGTTCAACATTAAGAATGTCGGAACTGAATTACTCACCAATGCTGAAATAGCCATCGAAGGAATTGAAACTCCATTCACCTACGTGTGGACAGGGAATCTTTCATCCTATGCTCAGGAACAAATCGTACTCGATAACATAGTGTTGATCCCCAATACGGATGTCACACTGGAGATCATCACTACGGATGTAAATGCAGCCAACAATTCTCTTGCGGTTTCCGGCGGCTTCGTGCAAACCACCTTACATATACAGATTGAACTTGGCTTGGATAATTGGGCGGACGAAGTGAGTTGGGAAATACGCGATGCAAACGATAGTATTATCTATTCCGACGGAAACTTTACGATTCCATATCAGTACTTCAACAATACCTATGTACTTCCTGCAGACGGATGCTATTCCTTTTATTTAAGAGACACTCAGGGCGATGGATTGCATGGAGGTCAATGGGGTGGGTTTGATGGAAGTTGCTATGTACGAGGACTCGACAGTGACGGCAATGCCTTGGTAACCATTTATAGTTATGATGGCTCCTATGACTTTTCATCGATTCTAGCAACGCCTTCTTTTGAAAAAGCAGAGTTCGAAGCGTTGAATGCCTTGACGGTTGCAACAAAGAGTGAGAAATCATCTCTGCATCTCTTTCCAAATCCTTCTCAAGGAAAATTCTGGATTTCAACCGAAGCATTCGATACCGGACGCATGCAGTTGTACGTTTTTGATTCCTATGGCAATGTCGTTTATGCGATCGATCGTGGTGTTTTGAAAGGTGGGCTTCAATCCATAGAAATAGAGATGGAATTCCTCGAAAGTGGATTATATCATTTGAGAGCGGAAGATGGTATGCATACTTTTACGACACCTGTGATGATCATTCGTTAAGTCCAGTGACTGGTTCATAGTGGTACAATCATTGAAAAGCGCGCAACACCAAATAAAGAATACATGAAGAAATTTTTCCTACTCCTTCTTGCAGCTCCATTGATCCTTTCAATGAATACGCAGCAACCGACGTCGATTCCAAGTGCAATCCTGATGGATATCGAAGGGAATTCAGTGGATACCGGTACATTGAGCAATGACGGAAAGCCGATTTTGATCTGCTTTTGGGCCACATGGTGCGGCCCTTGCAAAAAGGAACTCAATACCTATGCTGAATACTATGACGAATGGAAAGAGGAAACCGGTGTAAAGCTTTATGCTATTACCATTGATGATCAGCGCACAGTAAATAGTGTGAAGCCATATGTGAATTCTGTTTCTTGGGATTATGAAGTGCTCATGGATGTGAACAAAACATTTTCGCAAGCGATGGGTGTGAATATGCCGCCACATACTTTTTTGCTCGATGGCAAGGGAAATATTGTTTGGCAGCACGTTGGATACAACGCAGGAGATGAGGAACTGCTGCACGAGGAACTCTTGAAATTAAAATAATAGCCGCATTTCAATGCGTGGAAACCCTTCAAGCAATCGTTTGAAGGGTTTTTATTTTCTACTTTCGGCCACCGTTGTAATTCCAAGGCTAGCTATGATCTACAGATTTTACGTTGTCGCGCTTCTACTAATTCCATTGTTATCGCTGTCTCAGGAGACTCCTGTTAATTCTCCTGCTGCAGGATCAGCCGTCGTAGTTGAGCCGAAAGGTCAATTGCATGGAAATTTCCAGGTGTTGTTTCAGCAATACAATCCCGATTCATTGATTGGCGCTCAGGTACCGCCGGCAAAGTCAGCAATGAATTCTTATGGCAATTTCACCTACACACATGGAAATCTCTCGGCAGGTTTGCGTTTTGAATCTTATCAAAATGCAATTCTCGGTTTCCCTTCCAGGTTCAAAGGCTCAGGTATCGGCAGTCGTTACGTTCGCTACAACAATGACAAGTTAGACATTACTGTAGGAAATTTTTATGAGCAATTCGGCACAGGAATGACCTTCAGAACATACTGGGAACCGAATCTTGGCATCGACAACGAGATGGACGGCGTTCGTGTGATATTCAGACCGATCAAAGGCGTCGCAATCAAAACAATTTACGGACAACAGCGTGCTGATTTTGATGGAAGAGTGATCAACGGACGTGGACTTGTGCGCGGTATTGACGGTGAAGTGCACATCAATGACTTGCTGGAAAGTTTGACGGAGAACCCGCTAAAAATCACAGTTGGCGGCAGCTTTGTAAGTAAATATCAGCCAGGATCAACCATCGAAAGAGATTCAAATGTGTTTACGCTTCCCAATAATGTGGGTGCTACCGGAGGACGACTTGGATTGGAATACAAAAATATTTCATTCACCGGAGAATATGTTACTAAGATCAATGACCCCAATGCCGACAACAGCTACATCTATAAAAAGGGCGAAGGCATTTTCATAAATGCAGCCTA
>JAYTMF010000375.1:0-2125 GCA_043728755.1 Flavobacteriales bacterium | reverse complement strand
GACATTGCGGAGTTTTGGCGACGCTGGCATATTTCGCTTTCAACGTGGTTCAGGGATTACCTCTATATTCCATTAGGAGGTAGTAAAGGAGGAACATGGATGAAGGTGAGGAATACGTTCATCATTTTTATCGTAAGTGGTTTTTGGCATGGTGCCAATTGGACATTTATCATTTGGGGTACTTTGAATGCCATTTATTTTTTGCCACTGCTACTTGCCAATAACAATCGAAACAATCTGGATATTGTTGCACAGGGTAGAGTTTTCCCAACCATCCGGGAGCTTTCGTCAATGTTATTCACTTTTGCTCTGACTGTTTTTGCCTGGATCTTTTTTAGATCGGTGAATGTGGCGCATGCAATGGATTTCATCGCTGGAATTTTTAGTAAATCTTTGTTTACAATACCCACAATAAGACCAACGGTGTTGTTCGTGATATTGCTCTGCTTTGGAATAATAGAATGGCTGGGACGTGAACATCATTATCCAATTGCATCCACGGGAATAAAACTTCCGCGTATATTCAGATGGACATTCTATTATGTTCTCGTCGTCATGATACTTTTCTATTCTGGTGGCCAACAACAATTTATTTACTTTCAATTTTAGTTATGAAACGCTTTCTGATTTTAGTGAGTTTTTTCTTGTTGCCAATACTTGTAGCTTATATTCTCCTGAGTCTTTTTGTCATTCCATCACTGATCGAGAAGACCGATGGTCCCAACACCGCTGCTCAAATTATTGGTTCATTCAATAATGCGCAATCAAAAGATTATGATCTCCTGATTCTTGGTAATTCCGGTACTTATCGCGGTTTTAACCCTGATGAATTCTCCATTCCAACGTATAATTTCTCACATGACAATGATTCGTATAATCAGATTTATTACAAGTTGAAGTATCTGAAATCGAAAGGCAAAAAATTCAAGTATCTCCTGCTTGGCGTAGACTATTTTCAGTTTAGTTTTATTGCAGATACCAAGAATTATTTGTACGCAGATCTGTTGGGTGAAGAATATTCCAGAGACTATGACTTGAACAAGCTCGATATTTTCTTGCAGAAGACGAATCTTCTTGAATTCACCAGGATCGAATATCTCAAGAACATTTTCAAGGATCGACAGACTGATATTTACGTTAAGGAGAATGGTCAATACATAAAACCGGGCAATGCAAAAAGCGATGATGCGCGTGATTATTCAATTGATCGACTGCCTTTGCAGGAACATTATTTCAAAGAAATTTTGGCATTTTGTAAGGAGGAAAAAATTCCAGTTTTCTTGTGCATGCTGCCCAGCAGATCGAATGCGGTTGTAAATTATTCTGAGGCACAGATCAAGGAATTCAACGAATTTATTCAGGATCATTTGAGTGATTCTGTCAGGTTGCTTGATTATTCACGCCAGGAAGGTTGGTCATTGAGTGACTATACGGATATAGTTCACCTTAATGCTGCCGCTGCCGATAGATTTTCGAAGCAGGTAAGTGATTCTATTCAGAGCTTGATCAAATTGAAATCGGATCAGCAAGAAGTGGGATTGAGTTTTTGAATGAGAATGGGTTGAAAGTAATGGCACATTGCAAAAAATTGTGACGTGCGTTATAGAGGAAAGCACAACAACAGTCAGATTGAAATATTCTTGCACATGAATTATTCGTGGATATTGTTTGCGTTAGTTGCATTCGACCTTCATTCTCAAAGCGGAACTGCAAGGATGGATTTCGATCGAAAGGATACTTATATTTCGTCGGATACTGTTGTCGCTAACTCAAGTGAGAGCGCGGAATATTGCACGGCACGTGTGCTTGATTACAGTCCTACTAAATTGGTGTCGGTGGCTTATGACTATCAAGGTCCTTTTACGCTGATGAGTGATACATTGAGCAATTCCGCTTACGATACCGTAGTCTGGAATCCACAATCTACAAGATTCAACGCGCTTTCAACAGTTCGTGTTTTCTCTAGTATTCCGGTCATCGTCAAGAAGAATATTATTTTGCAAGTTGGATTTCAATTCTCGAGAGTTAAATATCAAGGCGCGGATGCCAGTGCTTCCGGAGGGATGACTCAGCCGGTGCATAGCGCACTTTCCGCGAATGGCTTGCGCTCCGTCGGACTCCACAG
>JAYTMF010000374.1:0-1222 GCA_043728755.1 Flavobacteriales bacterium | reverse complement strand
TGGCAAACCGGACTTACAGACCGACAGAAGTTTATGATTTCAAGAGCTTACAATGATGTGTTCGATTTGACGCTCAAAAAGATTGTCGTTAAGAATACACATACGGATTTCTGGGAGAGCTCACCGCGATATGGTCGCGCAAATCCGGCAAGCCTTGTTGAAGGAGATTCGCACTATTGGGGATTATGGCATGATGAAGAGCCCTTCGAAATATTGAAGGAAAAAATTCCTCGTTTTATGAGTGAATTCGGAATGCAAAGTTTTCCTTCTGATGATGTGTTGAAGGAGATGATGGTGAAGGATGAATTCTCGTACAATGATCCGGGATTGGATGCTCATCAAAAACACAATCGCGGGTTTAAACTATTGGATAAGTATATGAATGCGTGGTATCCCAAAATATCACATGACAATTTATCCATGTATGGTAGAATGACACAGGTAGTACAAGCCGAAGGAATGACAATGGGTATTGAAGCGCAGCGACGAGCCATGCCGCGATGCATGGGAACGATGTACTGGCAATTGAATGATGTCTGGCCCGCATTTTCATGGAGTGGAATGGATTATAAGGGCAACCCAAAACTCTTACATGATTATCTCCAGACAGTTTACGCTCCTCAGCTGATTTCTTCTGTTGTAACAAAAGATGAGTTGTTCATTTATTGGATCAGCGATAATGAAATTCCTGAAGACAATGCCGAACTGCATTTCAGAATTTATGATGGAAACAACATCCCTGTTGCGAATGAAGTGAAGAAGGATATTGTGCCGATCTACATTTCAGATAAACGATTGGTGATGCTAAAGAATGGTTCATCCGTTATTTTGAGAATGCCGCTGACTGACGTAATAGGAAAGGAAACTTCAGAGAACAAATTAATTGACGTCACACTCACACGACCGGGAGCCACCGCTCCTGAATTTCACAGGATACAGAAACTCATACCGAACAGCGACCAAATGATTATTCCTACAAGTTATTCCTTTCCGACATATGAGGGGAAGTCGAAAAAGCGGAAGGAAAACATTGGAATTCGGTTCGAGAAGGGCAGTAATTGATTTTTTGGATGTTTTGTGGAAAACGTTGATAATGCGGCACTTTCCGTCTGATTGTGGACAATTGTTTCCTGGTGTTACTGAATTTCACACGAAATAAGCCCCATCTTTGGTACAGGTTTAGCAAATCGACTTATGCTGAATAAGAATAAGTTATGCGTTG
>JAYTMF010000373.1:0-5658 GCA_043728755.1 Flavobacteriales bacterium | reverse complement strand
GTTTTGAAGTTGATCAAAATGCGAGCACTGAAAAGCAAATAACACAGACAACATCATCAACACAATCTTCCACTTCATGGTTTTTTTTTGTAAAAATAGTCTGACTACTGAAAATCGCGGGAGCAAATTATTGGACGCAAAATTCTGGGTTTAACCAAAATACAATACCATACGAATGAAGTGCAATCCGATACCCGCGGTGGTGAGTCCATAAAACGCCGCGTCTCTTGGCAGGCCATGGACAGAAAGTAAATACACAACTAAATATGCCGACACTTGTCCAATCGGTATTAGTCACTCCGGAATGTGGTGAGGGTTCGTTTGCGTGTTTGAATGCAGCGAATAAAATGTGATACGCTTTTTCCGCCAATGATATTCGTCAGTGATGGCGACAGTTGAAAATAAGGACGAATGCATAATACAATCTGCAGGCGCGCAGAATAAAAAAAGCAGATGCCGTCAGTGAAGATGAACTTGGTCGCATTTTTGCGCGGATTGTTCATCCAACTCTTTTTATGGCATTACAAACAACACTGCGCACCAAGATCTACCTGTCCATGCTTGCCATGATTCTGGTGTCTTTTGCGGTGACCTTTGTAGTGTCGATCTATGATCACTATGAGCATAACGATCGAGCCAATGAACAACGTTTGTTCCGCATGGAAGAAGCCATCAAGGCGTCAATGGATTATTTCCTCAATCAGAAAGGAGGATACATGAGTTCCGATTCCGTGGTCCAGAATTTCTCGGATAAAATTTGTGAGCTGAGCGATGTGCATGATGTATTTATCGCTCTCTTTGATTTACGCGGTCGCTATCTCATCTCTTCCAATTTTATGGAAATGGATTCACTTTCCATTCCTGAGCATGTCAATTACTCAATTCTAAAACAACTCAGCACGGGTAACCGGCGCGCTGTAATTGACAAGGATTACAGCCGTGAACAATACGCTGTTGCCTATTGGTATTTTTATGATGCTTCCGGTAAACCCATCCTCATCACCAATGTCGTTTATGAAAAATCCTATGACCGTTTAACGGAATTGAAAAATTTCCTGCGGGAAATCAGTCAGAGTTACATTTTGCTATTTCTTCTTGCTGCAGTCGTCGCATTTTTTCTTTCGCGCAACATTACTAAATCACTTCAAACAATTACCAAACGAATTCGCGATGTGAAATTGGACAAACACAACGAACCTATTGAATGGCGCGGAAAAGACGAAATTGGCACATTGGTATTGGAATACAATCGCATGCTTTCGGAACTGGAGAACAGTGCCGAAAAACTCGCGCAAACGGAAAGAGAAAGTGCATGGCGCGAAATGGCGCAGCAAGTTGCTCATGAAATAAAAAATCCTCTGACACCTATGAAATTGCGCATGCAGCAATTGTTGAAATCATGGGAAGATGGTGACAAGACTTTTGATCATCGCATCAAAATTTTCAGTGAAAGCATGATCGAACAAATCGACGCGCTGACGCGTATCGCGAATGAATTTTCAAATTTCGCAAAAATGCCAAAGCCCGTGCTGGAAGCTATTGATATTGTGAAACTCACTGAGATGGTGATTGAACTTTACAAAACAAAGGAAGGCACACAAGTGACACTGAGGGTTTACAATGTGAAAAATCCGGTGTTGATGCTGGATAAAGATCAGACCATTCGCGTGCTGAATAATCTGATCACAAATGCAATACAGTCCATTCCTTCCGAACGGCAAGGGAATGTCGATGTCTGCATTCGCGGGGTGAATGCGGGAATTATTTTGCGCGTTGCCGACAACGGAATCGGTATCAGTGAAGAGATTGGACACAAGATATTCAATCCGAGTTTTACAACAAAGAGTACCGGAACAGGTCTCGGATTGGCCATGGTGAAGAACATCGTTACACAGAGTGGTGGCAGAGTTTTTTTCTGGAGTAAGGTCAACAAGGGAGCATCATTTTATCTCGACTTTCCTAAGGACTAACTCATTCAACGCTATAAGGCACTTCCAATAACCTCTTTCACGAATCAACCAAATGTGATTTTTACAATTTTCTCGAAAAGTTGTTCGATGTTCATTTCGCCGAATACTTCGTCAAATCGGTATTACACCGCGTAGAATGCCTTTCATTGGTAATGCCGCTGTCTTTATAAATTCGCGCCGCGATGTACGTTTACCTTATGTGACGTACAGTAATCCTCACACATGAAGATAGATCTCGAAAAATATTTTGACAGGCTATGGCCGATATGTCGCAGCATCAGCGGAAATGGTCTGAGAACATCACTTGCCATACTCAATGAAATCATTCCGCTCGAGTTGACGGAGGTTCCAACCGGAACAACCGTTTTCGATTGGACAGTCCCCAAGGAATGGAATATCCATTCAGCGTGGATCACGACACCTGACGGTAAAAAGATCGCGGAAATGGCGGTCAATAATTTGCACGTGGTCAATTATTCTACTCCGATTGAGATGGACATCTCATGGGAAGAATTGCGTAAACACCTTCATACCATTCCGGAAATTCCCGACGCAATACCTTACATCACGAGCTACTACAAAGAAAATTGGGGTTTTTGTCTTTCACACAATGAACTTTTAGCGCTGCCCAAAGAAGGAATTTACCATGTACACATCGACAGTTCTCTTCAAGATGGTAGCATGACCTATGGCCAATGTGTGCTCAAAGGCGAAACAGAGCAAGAGATCATATTCAGTACTTATCTCTGCCACCCATCGATGGCGAACAATGAATTAAGCGGTCCGCTTGCCACAGCATTTCTTTATAAAGAGATCGCCGCGATGCAGAATAGAAAATATACATATCGATTTCTATTCGCTCCGGAAACTATTGGCGTCATCGCATTTCTGGCGAAGCATGGTGAAGCGATGAAAAAAAACCTTCTTGCGGGATATGTTTTGACCTGTTGTGGCGACAGTGGGAATTTTACCTATAAAAGATCGAAACACCGCACAAGTCTAGCTGACCGTGCCGCGGAGCACATATTGAAACATTCCCCAGGCAATCACAAGGTCATCGAATTTGCCGTGGGTGGAAGTGATGAAAGACAATTTTGTTCGCCGGGATTCAATCTCCCCGTTGGATCATTGATGCGCACGCCATATCAGCAATACAAAGAATATCACACCTCGCTCGACAATAAATCTTTCATTTCTTTCAGTGCGTTGGAAGAAACGGTATGGATGTATGCCGCCATCATCCGACTCATCGAGCTGAATGACAAATATGTAAACACGGTTTCGCAGTGTGAACCTCAATTGGGGAAACGCGGGTTGTATCCTTCGAGCATCAATCCGGTTTTCGATCGAGACGAAACACACCGTCTCTTACACTTTTTGAGCTTCGCCGACGGTGAACGCGACCTCATTGAAATTGCGGAGTGGAGAAAAGACAGTGCATTGAGATATGCAGGGATCATCGCAGATTGTAAAATGGCCGGGTTGATTTGATGACATAGAAACGCATGGAAAAGAGGAATTTCATCAAAAATGAATCTGACCTATTTTTGACCACCTGCAATAAGATTATTTCCGCCCATGGAGCTAGTACCTTTTTCTGTCATCAATCAATACCATAAAGAACGTCTCATACATCCTTCGCGTTATTCCGGGAACGATTATTCATTCCTGAAAATATTTCAGCACGGTTTATCTTTTGCTTTGACCAAGCAGAATCAAAAACTCATCAAAAACTACCTTGTATTTCCCTATCCAATTCAATTGGTCATCTATTTTTTGAAAAGTGTAATCAGGAGAAAGGCACAACCGTCATGGCCACTCAAAGAATACGTCATCCTCGATCCCGGGCGTGTGGTGATGGGCCAGGACAAACAATGGCACTCTATTTATTTTGACAAGATCGCTAAGGTCATCGGCGCGGAAAAACTCTCTCGGATCAACATGAAGGCCAATGCCGGTATTCCCTGCGATTATGAAATTGATCAATTCGAAGGTGAATTGCCCATGCTGGACGATAACGAACGCTTTATGCTGAAGGAAATCCTTCAGACCCTTCACGCCGCAAAAAAGAGCAATCAATTCAGTAAAGATGAACTCAAACAAGTGCGCTCTGCTATGCACATTTTTTATGAGGACTTCCGGTTTTACTACAATCTCTTCAAAGGTCAGCCGACAAAGTGCCTGTTGTTTATATGTCATTATCACAACGAAGGCCTGATCGCGGCGTTGAAAATGCTCAAAATTCTTTGCGTGGAAGTGCAACACGGCTTGATAGCGAGCAATGATCTTTACTATGTCTATCCTGAACAATTCGCTGGCGTAATGGGCCGCGCACTTTTTCCCGATAAGATCCTCGTCTATGGCCCATACTGGAAGCGAATCCTGGAAATGGGTTGCGAATTCCGTTCGTTTCAGATCAATGTGGCAGGAGATTATCTATACAGGCTCTCCGATTTGTCAAAGCAGCAACACGTCAAGGAAAACATAGTGCTCATTTGCGCTCAGAAAAATCTGCATGAGGATTATGTGCGTTATGGCAAGCAATTGTCAGAACATATCAAGAAACATCCGGAATGGAAAGCAATTATCAAACTGCACCCCTTGGAAAGGAATAAGGCGGCCTACGAAGAACTGAAGTCGTTCGGTGTGGAAATTGTCGATGTTGAGACACCTCTGGATGAATTGCTGAGCAAGTCTAAAATTCAGATCAGCATCTATTCAACTACATTCTATGACGCTTTCGGTTTTGATGTGGTCAACTTCTCTCTTCAGGATTTTGGAACCATGAGCGATTATGCGTCGGACATGATCAGCGAAGGTGTAGCAGTGCCTCTGAGCGCTGATGAAGATCCGATCGAAAAGTTCAAGGCAATGAAGGATGCCGATTATACACCATTACCACGCGAAGACGTCTATGCCGATTACAATGAAGGGCTTATACGTGACGCAATCGCCTATTGATAGTCAATCAGGACTTGTACATACCGTCTTGTGGAAAGCCCTTGTCAGGCAACCCCCCGATTAATAATTGGTCTTTATATTTGTAGAGCAAGGTTAAAGATTCAGAAATGAAAAAAATTACGATAGTTTTATTAGCGATGGTTAATGCCGTTGCCGGATTCACGCAAAATGAAGATGCTTCAGCAGCCATCTCTCTGCCATCAGTCAATCTTCAATTTGTCGCGGCCTTATCAGCTTCGTCATGTAATGCTACGATCTACAATCTGGGCTTGACAACCTCAATACAAACGCCAGCAGCTTCATCAGGCACGATGGCAAATGATGTGTGGTTTCAATTTACAGCCATTGCCGAGGTAGCTAAAATCAAGGTGTGTAGTCCGGCAACTTTTGATGCTGCCATTGAAGTGTGGAACAATGCGGCAACTGGTACATCTTTGGCCGCAGCAAATGTGGGAGGTTCTGGTGCAAAAGAGTATCTCTGTGTTGGTGGATTAACAATTGGATCCGTTTACAAAGTGCGTGTTGGTCGCGTGAGTGGCGCAGGTCCGGGCACGTTCAATATTTCTTACGAGTATTTAGGCGTCGAGGTGAGAAACAATTTCTACCCCGGCCCAGGCGCTGCTACATGTTACGACTTCAACGCAAGCATGCAGCGCAGTTTTATTTCTTATCCCGTTGGACAAACCCGTTGGAAATTTATTGATAGTGTTGGAACTGTCTTCGGGCC
>JAYTMF010000372.1:0-2699 GCA_043728755.1 Flavobacteriales bacterium | reverse complement strand
ACAAAAAAGTTATGATTTTTGCTTCAACTTTTCAGTCGGAAAGTGTGAGTGATCAGTCAGAGCGATAGTTGCGCCTAATCCAGACTTTCTGAGCTTCGCGTTTGAGAACCAGTGCTGTCAATTCATCCAACCTGTGCATTTGATTGGTTTGGCGCATTGTATTGTTCACGAGTTTCTCCGACAGATCCACGCGATAGACAATCGCCCCCAGAGCCTGATGTTTTTTCTCCACGATCTCAGTGAGCATCTTCTTCAATTCGGTGAACAGCCATTCTGAACTCAGTATCTCGGGTGGCGAATCCATCTCGACGTGTGGATAAAAGTCTTTGCTGATTTGAGCAGCGACTTCCTTATATAGCTGTTGATAATCAGGAATGAGTGCCGAATCCGGAAATAGGTGAAGTTCTTTTGACATGGTGTTTATCGCTGGTGCGAATTTCAATTATACCGGTCAGACCGGCAAGAAATCCAACCGTTTATATAAAAGAATGGAATTTGTCCTCAAGCGCACTCTTACATTCGCGAATCTTTTTAAGAACCTGTTTTAGATATGAAGATATTTTTCCGTTTGACATTAATCGTCCTTACTTGCCTCGCAGGTGTTGAAATGGCCGGTCAAGGCACTATACGTGGTTTTGTGAAGGATTCTCAAACAGGCGAACCCATGATCTTTGTTGTGGTCGGTTTGGAAGGGACTACTTATGGTACCCAAACAGACGAGAATGGATATTATTCCATTTCGAAAATTCCTGACGGCAGCTACACATTTGCCATTTCTATTTTCGGATTCACTGATATAAGAGAAAATATTGAGATATCGAAAGACAAGGTAATCTCAAAAAATTTCCTTCTCGAAAAAAATGATGTCATCTTGAATGAAGTAGAGATCTCATCGGAAAAGACGGATCAGCGAAACAACGTAAACATATCTGTTGAATCTATGCGCATGAAGGACATCAAGCGTATTCCAAGTATTGGAGGTTCTCCCGATCTGGCACAGGCGCTTACTACGCTGCCGGGATTTATCAGCACTGGCGATCAGGGTGGACAAATCTATATCCGTGGTGGTTCTCCAGTGCAAAATAAGGTGTTGCTCGATGGCATGATCGTATATAACGCATTTCACTCTATAGGACTCTTTTCGGTTTTTGATACGGATATCATTGCGAATGCCGACATCTATACTGGGGGTTTCAATGCCCAGTTTGGAGGAAGAATTTCTTCTGTTATGGACATCACAACCCGTGATGGCAACAAGCGCGAAGTGAATGGTCACGTCGGTGTGAATCCATTTGGTTTGAAAATTCAACTGGAAGGACCATTGAAAAAATTGCGTCCAAATGGAAGTGGTATCTCTTACGTCTTCTCAGCGAAAAAATCATATCTCGACCAGAGTTCAAAAGTGCTTTATCCCTATGTGAATGAAGGCACAGGCCTGCCATTTAATTATACCGATGTTTATGGCAAAGTATCCTTTGGTGGTGCCAATGGATCGAAATTCAATGTGTTCGGCTTCTCTTTCAATGACGCTGTACAGAGCTTCAGAAGTTTGGCGGCACTCAATTGGAGTAACAATGGAGCAGGTGGAAATTTTGTAATCGTACCTTCTTCTTCAGCCGTTCTCATCAGCGGAAATTTTGCACGAAGTGTTTACAATATTGTCATGCACGAACAGAATAATCCGGACAGATCATCTTCCATCAACAGTTTCAATTTTGGACTCGATTTCAAATATGGTATCGATAAGGATGTACTGCGATACGGTGTTGAAATTGTCGGATTCTCTACAGACTATAAAACATTTGCTGCGCTGGATAATTCGAAAATTGTTCAATACCAGCAAAACACGTCTGAGTTGAATTCATTCTTCGATTACAAAATGAATCGTGGAAGATGGATCATCGAACCAAGTATCCGTTTCCAGTATTACGGAACGCTTTCCGTGTTTTCACCCGAGCCACGCCTTGGTATGAAATTTAAGGTGAACGAACGCCTTCGTTTGAAGGCAGCGGGTGGTCTATACTCTCAAAACCTCATGGCTACCAACAGCGACCGGGATGTTGTAAATCTTTTCTACGGATTCTTAGCCGGACCTGAAGATCTTCAGTCGCAATACACCGATCAGAATCTGAAAGTGCGCGACATTGAAAATGTGTTGCAGCGCGCTCTACATTATATAGCCGGTTTCGAGTTTGACCTTACTGAAAGATGGAACATAAATGTGGAAGGATATTACCGCGATTTCCGCCAGCTCACCAACACCAACAGAAACAAGATATTTGAAGATACCGGAGTCAATCAGGACAAACCGGAAAGCCTTCGCCGCGATTTCGTCATTGAAACCGGATGGGCTGCCGGAACAGACCTCGTTCTAAAGTACGAAGACAAGAACTATTACTTTAATATCGTGTACTCTATTGCCCGCGTGAAGCGCTGGGATGGATTCAGATATTATGCGCCGGTGTTCGATAGACGTCATAATGTCAATATCGTTGGAACGTACATTTTTGGTAAAAACCGCGATTGGGAATTGGGCGGCAGATGGAACCTCGGAAGTGGCCTGCCTTTTACACAAACACAAGGGTTTTACGACGGACAAGGTGCGCAGAATGGAATCAGCCTGAATTACCTCGGCAACAACGGACAGTTCCTTACTGTACAGTATGCTGACATCAACGGCGGAAGATTGCCGTTTTATC
>JAYTMF010000371.1:0-1065 GCA_043728755.1 Flavobacteriales bacterium | reverse complement strand
AACGCCTTCCACGGCGACTCATCCGCGTGCATCTACAAAAACGGTGAACTCATCGCCGCAACCGAAGAAGAGCGCATTCGCCGCCAAAAACACTGGGCGGGTTTGCCGACCGAATCCATTAAATTTTGTTTGAATGAAGCGGGCATTACGCTGCGCGACGTCGATTACATCACGATTTCGCGCGACCCAAAAGCAAAAATGGGCGAAAAAATCAAGCACGTTCTTTTGAATGCTTTTACGCTCACGTCTTTGCGGCAACGCGCACAGAACTCGTTGAAAATCAAGGACTTAAAGCGAGAAATTGCCGACCGATTGGGCTTTGATGTGCGTTATTTTAAAGCTAAAATCGAATACGTCGAACACCACCGCAGCCATATGGCATCCGCTTTTTTGGTCTCGCCGTTCGACGAATGCGCCATTGTGTCGGTCGATGGTTTCGGCGATTTTACGTCCACGATGCGCGCAACGGGCAGCGGCAACAAGATAAAAGTCATGGACAGCGTCTCGTATCCGCACTCGCTCGGCGTTTTTTACACGGCTTTCACGCAGCTTTTGGGCTTTCCGCACTACGGCGACGAATATAAAGTCATGGGTTTAGCGCCTTACGGGCATCCGACGCTTTTGGAGGAGGTTCGCCGCGTCGTTATCCTAAAACCCGACGGACTTTTTGAGTTGAATCCCAAGTATTTTCGGCATTTTAAGGAAGGCATCAACATGGCTTGGCAAGGCGGCGACCCGCATATTGGCACCTTGTATTCCGATTATATGGTTAATATTTTTTGTGAACCACGCGCAAAAGACGCGCCTTTGACGCAATTTCACAAAGATTTGGCGACATCTGTTCAGCGGGTTTGCGAAGAAGTGGTGTTTTATATGCTCAATTCTTTACATGAAAAAACCAAGCTCGACAGCGTTTGCATTACGGGCGGTGTGGCGCAAAATTCGGTTTGCAACGGCAAAATCACGTCAAATACGCCGTTCAAAAACGTTTTTGTTCCACCCGCAGGACACGATGCAGGCACGAGTATCGGCTCGGCGCTTTATTTGCAACACCAAACGCTCAAT
>JAYTMF010000370.1:0-2286 GCA_043728755.1 Flavobacteriales bacterium | reverse complement strand
AGATCATTTTTGCTCCGGAGTATTTTCTGGGCTTCAAAGTGAAAAAGGATTACCCTGCAGGAATTCGCGTGAAGGATTGGAAATGGATCAATGTGGGAGGTGAAAATGAATAATGCACCGGTGATCATATTCGCGTATAAACGTCCGACGCACCTTGCCAGAACGCTTGCCGCTCTTTCTCAGAATCCAGAGGCAACAGTAACTGATCTGATCATTTATTGTGATGGAAAGCCCGAAAGTGCATCGGATAAAACAGTAAGACTTGTTGCTCTTACACGAATAGTTGCACATGACGAAAAGCGATTTAGATCTGTGAAGGTTGTTGAGCGCGATGCAAATTTTGGTCTGGCGAAAAATGTTACAGAAGGCGTCACAGAGGTCATTGAAAAGTTTGGCCGCGCCATCATTTTGGAAGACGATCTGGTAGTAGCCAAGAATTTTCTACAATACATGAATAGCGCACTTGAAAAATACAAGGACGAAAAAAACGTCTCATGCATATCTGGATATGTTTACCCATTGAGAAATGAATTGCCAAAGGCATTTTTTATACGCGGCGCAGATTGCTGGAGTTGGGCCACTTGGTCGGATCGCTGGAAACAGTTTAATCCAAATGTGTCTGAACAGAAGGAAAGAATTCTGAGGGAAAATCTGCAAAAAGAATTCGACTTCAATGATACGTATCCCTACTTTCAGATGTTGGTGGACAGAGAGAAGGGCCTTAACCAATCTTGGGCGATACTGTGGTATGCAAGTTCGTTCCTGAAGAATCAACTGTGTCTTTACCCTCCTTATTCACTTGCTCACAACATTGGGAATGACGGAAGCGGTACACACAACCTTGCATCAACGTCGCATTATGATGTCGATGTCTACCGCGACGGTGTCATTGAATTTCCGGATGAAATTTCTGAAAGCGCGGGTGGAAGAATGTGGTTCGAATTGTTTTTCAAGTCGATGCGTCCCTCAAGGTTGTCTAATGCGATAGGCATATTGAAATCTATTCACAGAAGATTTCGTTCGTCGGGAAGCAATAATGATTGGAGCGGAAATTTTGTATCGTGGAGTGAAGCACAAGCTCAATGTTCAGGGTATGATGCTGCTTCGATATTGAATACAGTATTGAAAGCTGTTTTGAAAGTGAAGAATGGAGAAGCGGCATTCGAACGTGATGGCGTTGCATTCGAAAACTATCAATATTCAATACATGTGAAATCGGTGCTTATGGAAGTTGCCAGGAATGTAGATCAAGTGATGGTAGTCGCCGATTTCGGAGGTTCTTTGGGTAGTCTTTATTTTCAATACGGGCGTTTCCTTGGCTTAAGTCTTAAGTCATGGAATATAATCGAACAAGCACATTTTGTGGAAGCGGGTAAAGAAAATGTTGAGTATGAGCAACTCAAATTTTATCATGACTTTGAATCCTTGCATCGAACGGATCAACCCGATCTGCTTATACTTTCGAGTGTCTTGTGTTACATGGAAAAGCCTTACGATTGGATTGATAAATTTTGTTCGTGGAATGTGTCGTACATCCTGATAGATCGTACAGCTTTCATAGAAGGTGAAGAGCGGATAACCGTTCAACAAGTGCCATCAGAAATTTATAAAGCGTCTTATCCGGCATGGTTTCTCAACGAGCGAAAACTTTTGGAAGCATTGTTGCCGCATTATCGGTTGATTCGCGAATTGCCTGATACCATTGATGGGGAGAACGTCATCGAGGGAATGAGATGTTATAGAAAAGGATTTTTTCTTCAAAAGAGAGAACTGAATGAAAAGTGAAAAGATGACATTGCAATATTGTACACTGTTCAACTCTGCCTATCTGGCGCGTGGTCTTGCGATGTATCGTTCATTGGAAAAAGTGTGTAGCGATTTTCATCTTTATGTCTTTGCTTTTGATGATACTACGCTCAGCTATTTCAAAACATTTCCTGAAAAGAATCTCACTGTTATTTCACTCGCGGAGTTTGAAGACGAATCATTGCTTGAAATAAAACCTTCCAGAACCGCAGGAGAATATTGCTGGACTTGTACCTCCTCGACGATATTGTACTGTATTGAAAAATTCGATATCGAGCATTGCACTTACATCGATGCTGACATGATCTTTTACAGCGATCCCAAGGTTTTGCATGATGAGTTAAAAGAGGATTCTATTCTGATCACGGAACATCGCTACTCTCCGGCTTATGATCAAAGCGTGACCAGTGGTGTGTATTGCGTTCAGTACATCACCTTTCGCAATGACAAGAACGGTCTCGCTGCGCTAAAATGGTGGCG
>JAYTMF010000369.1:0-1551 GCA_043728755.1 Flavobacteriales bacterium | reverse complement strand
GCATAACTGAAGCGAAGAAGGAAGAAACGCGATGGAGATGAATGGAACAAGCGATAGAACGATTGATGAAATATGCGGATAAAAACATAAAGAAATAATGGCCAACATTTTTGAATTCAACGGTTATAAACCGGTCATTCACGAGTCTGCATTCGTACATCCCAATGCCACTGTCACGGGTAATGTTATCATCGGAAGGAAGGTTTATATCGGTCCTGGAGCAGCATTGCGTGGCGACTGGGGCCAGATCATTGTTTCTGACGGCTGCAATGTGCAGGAAAATTGTACGATACACATGTTTCCGGGTATGATTGTCCTTTTAAAGGAAGATGCACACATAGGCCACGGAGCTATTATTCATGGAGCAACGATTGGGCGTAATTGTCTGGTGGGCATGAATGCAGTGGTCATGGATCGTGTCGTGGTGGGAGATGAGTGTATCATCGGTGCATTGTCATTTGTTCCGGCAGATACCGTTATTCCTTCCCGGAGTGTATTCGCCGGAAATCCCGGAAGAATTGTAAAACAAGTGAGCGATGAAATGATCGAGTGGAAATCCGAGGGCACAAAAATTTATCAGCAATTGCCCGCAGACTGCTTTCAATCATTGCGGGCATGTGAGCCGCTTCGCGATGTTGAGCCAGGACGACAAAATCAGAGTGGAGATTACAAGACCTGGAACGAAACAGGCCATTGATTTTTGAGGCACCTTGTGTGTACTCGTGAAAAGGTATTATGTTAGCAAAAGACTTCAAGCATTTTATGTCGAATAATAGTTCAGACAAACCTTTCCGCTTCAAGCAATTCGAAATTCAACAGGGACAAAGCGCCATGCGTGTAGGTACGGATGCTGTTCTACTAGCGGCTTGGGCCGAAATCAACATGGCTGCACATATTCTTGACGTTGGAACAGGTACCGGCGTGATCGCCTTGATGTGCGCTCAAAAGAATGCGACAGCGTTTATTGAAGCGATAGAAATACACGAAGGCAGTGCAGAAGATGCACGACACAATTTCGAACATTCGCCATGGAAGTCCAGATTGAAAATGCACGAAGGCGATTTTCTGAAAATTGTTTCGCGCGAGAAATTCGATCTCATCATTTCCAATCCTCCCTACTTTTCTCAATCACTTCGCGGCAACAATCCCAGCCGAAATACAGCACGGCATGATGATTCGCTCCCGGCCGATGCATTTCTTCGTCAGACCAAATCGTTACTGACTCCTGACGGAACGGTGATACTGATACTGCCAAAAAATCAACTGGAGCGATGGATCGAAGAAGCTGCTAAGTCCGGATTGAATGCCAAAAGTATCTGTCACGTTTTTACATTGGCATACAAAGACGCCACACGTGTGATGATCGAGTTTGCATTGAGTTATCAAGGCGAACCAACAATGGAATCCATATTGATTGAAAAAAATCCTGGAGAATTCTCTGAAGCCTACAAACAACTCACGAAGGAGTTCTACATGAAGTGGTGAAGGTGTTCATCGTTTTTCGAGGCAACGACGAATTTTAGTTGTAGAACATCATATTATACCAATGTG
>JAYTMF010000368.1:0-3265 GCA_043728755.1 Flavobacteriales bacterium | reverse complement strand
AATGAGATGGCCTGTAAAACTGCTCATTTGTGTCTAGGAGTTACGCATGGGATAATTGACCAGATGGCTCCTTTTAACCATCGCGTACATTTTGTCCAGCATGGCTATGTCGAAACGCAAAAAGTAAATGTCGTTTTACCAAAAACCAATCTTCCCTACAGTGCACTTTATGTGGGCAATTTGCTCATCCCATTCATCAATTGGGAATGGTTGCTGAGATTGATATCTTCAAATAGTGATGTCCAGTTTTATTTTATCGGAAGTTTCGGAAGAGGAAATCTGAATCCGTTTGCAGAGGAAGAAGCAATTGAAAACATAACAAAACTGAAGTCATTGCCAAATGCTATGTTGCTTGGCGTTTGTTCGGCAAATGAAATTGCATCCTACTCCGAACAAGCAGATATTTTGCTGGCTGTTTATGATTCAATGAAATATCCCGACATCACCGCGAATTCACACAAAATCATGAATTATCTGGGATCGGGAAAACCGATAGTATCCAATGTGTTTAAGGAGTATGATGCAGGTATATCTTTGTTGTATATGGCGAAAACAATGGATGATTTTCTGAAAACATTTGATCATGTGAAACGCAACAAATCGATCTATCAAAGTTTGGAACTCACCAAGAGACGGAAGCAATTTGCTTGTGACAACAGTTATTCCAATCAGCTTGCAAGAATTGATTCACTGATTCAAGAAAGAGTATGATTTCAAAATCGCTAGTAACGATCATCATGGCTGCAAGAAATGTAGAGGAGTACATTGCTATGGCGATTGATTCGGTGGTTGAACAATCATATACGCATTGGGAACTCATCGTTATCGAGAATGACAGCGATGACAATACCGGCGCTATTATTCAACGGTTTGTTGATCCGCGCATTAGACTTGTTAGTATAGATGAACCGGGGTTAAGCAGCGCAAGAAATATTGGTCTTGACATTGCTAATGGTGAATTCATTTGCTTTCTTGATGCCGATGATCGCCTTCCCGTGAATAGTATTTCGGACCGAGTTGCATTTTTTGCCGATCATCCTGAGATTGCGTTCGTAGATGGAGTCGTCCGTACTTTCAGTTCTGATTTCTCAAGGATGATCCGATTATGGCAACCTGATTTTTGTGGAATTCCCGATCGTGAAATGGCCCTTTTAGTGCCGCGGTGTTTTAGTGGTATTACATGGATGATTAGAAAAAACACCGTTGGGAGCATTCGCTTTGACACCACATGGTCACACCTTGAAGACAGATTGTATTTTTTAAACATTTCCGCGAAGGGTAGGTATGCCTTTGTCGATCGTCCTATTTACGATATCCGAAAAAGACCCGGCTCGTTGATGACCAAACTACGAAAACTCGAACAGGCATATGCAAAATTCCTTAGACATGTCCGGAAGACAGAATTGCTCGATGCTGCAACTGAATTGAGCCAACAGAAGGCGTTTCACGTCATGTTTCTCCGAACCTACCTCAAACATTTTCATTTCTTCCGTGCGATGGTTCAATGTTTATATTTGATTCGCATGAAACTGTTTTGAGCAAAAGGAAAATTTCAATATTGGTACTTTCTTCATGGAGCTATAAAGAGCCACTGTGTCATAGCTACCTGCTTCCCAACATTAAAATAATCCGCAAGATTATTTCTGATGAATGTGTGATCTACTTGCAAACGTCCGAGAAAAAAAATCTGAGACTAACGAAGCAGGAAGAGAATGAGGTAAGCCAGCAACTTGCTGATGCCGGTATTGTATGGAAACCGTTACCCTATAGGAACTTTGGCATGAGTGCGATATTTCTTTATATCGCGCAAATCATCAGGCTCACATTTTTTATTCATAAAAAGAAAATTGATGTGTTACATCCGTTCGCTGCATCCGCCGGAACCATGGCGCTTTTTCTCAAGAAAATTACCAGGAAAAAGATGGTTCTGGATAGTTGGGAACCGCATGCTGAATGCATGGTACAGACAGGCGCATGGAGTGAAAATTCGTTGGCATTTCGCATCCTATGGTGGTCAGAAAAGATGCAAGCGAAGTATGCTGACGTATTGATTGCCGCGAGTAAAGGCATGGTTCAGTATTCAAATGAGTCATACGGCATTGCGGTGAAGCATGTCCTCTTGAGACCGGCCTGCGTGGATCTGCAAATATTTAATGCCTCCAAGTATGACCGTGTTGCGATCCGAGAAAAACTTGAACTGACTGGCAAAGTGGTTTGTGCATGCGTAAGCAAACTTGGCGGTCTATACCTTAGACATGATGTGTTCCGACTGTTCAAAACTGGTCAGGATGTCTTCGGGGAGTCTTTTCACGTATTGCTTCTTTCTGAAAATAGTCGCGAAGAAGTATTGGGCTTATGTCATGACAGCGGATTTGACAGCAGCCACCTCACGCATTTATCTGTTCCACATTCCGATGTGCCTGCATTTCTAATCGCTTGTGATTTCGCCTTCAATCCGCAACAACCTGTGCCTGCAAAACGATATGGCACCCCAGTGAAAGATGGCGAATACTGGGCGATGGGTTTGCCCATCATTATTCTTCCTGAGATAAGTGAGGATTCAATGATTGTCAAGAACGAAAATGCAGGCGTTATTCTCGCAGACCTCAATGTCTCATCAATGACCAACGCAATGCAACAAATGCAATTCCTGCTCAGCTCTAATCCTGAAATAAGATCTCAGATGAGAAAAATTGCTGAGCAGTATCGCTCGTATGAAATTGCGGAACAAACCTACAGGCAACTATATTCCGGGAAGATGCCGTTGCTTTGGACGTGATTTTTATTCAGCAGGAATCATCAAATTGAAGGATGAGTTCAAAACCCCATATCCCTTTTTGAAAGCTTCTCTTTGAAAGTCACAGGAACATTCTTCGACACCATAAGAGCCCTTCCTCGTATGTGCCCTTTCCCTTCCAATAAATATTCGCTCTTGAACAGAAGGGTGAGCACACTGCCCATGAGTTCCTGGAAATTATCAAACGTCGCATCGCACTTCAAAACAATTGTGGAATGGGATTTCTTTGGAATGGCAATTTTCTCTTTGAGCTGAACTTCTCCCAATGGGATTCCCTCAAAAGTTAGATTGATATACGATTTCGTCAAGAAAATTTTATAGCCGTTGGGATTGTCCACAAGAAGTTCAAGTTCGAATTCAGCACCGTCTTGGTGGAATGACAAAATCTTTACTTCCACGACTTGCTCAACCACCACATCTTTGTACATATCGCACGATGTTAGCAGAAGGATCATCATCGCTACAAGC
>JAYTMF010000367.1:0-2417 GCA_043728755.1 Flavobacteriales bacterium | reverse complement strand
AATGAAGTTTTTCCGTCCATCAAGAACGACGACATGTTATACTTCAGTAGCGATGCGCACCAAAGTCTTGGTGGCCTTGATATTCTTTCATCTATGCGTAAAAACGGAATATGGGAAAAACCGGTTCACATCTCTTACCCTATCAATACTTCAACGGATGATTTCGGCATTATCTGGAATTCCGATGGCAAGAGCGGCTATTTCACCAGCGACAGATATGGCTCAGATAAAATCTACAGCTTCAATTATGATGATTCTAAAGTGACGTTGAATGGACTGGTGACAGGTAAAGACAGCATGCTTCCACTTGGTGGTGTGAAAGTGACTATTAAGAATCTTACGGACGGAACTGAACAAATGGTGATCAGCGACGGCGATGGCAAGTTCACTGCTGAACTGGTAAAAGGTAAAGACTATCAAATGATCGCCGATCTTGAAGGTTATTTCAAACAGACAGATAATCTAAATACTAAAACTGGCGAAAACCCAATCAACAAAATCATCGAAATGTCGGAGATTTACATTACTGATCCCATCGTTAACAACGGTGAAAACAAAAATGGCAAAGATGGAGATGATGGTGAAGATGGAGATGAAGTAGATGACGGTGTCGACGGCAAGGGCGGAAAGAATGGAAAAGTGGGTATTAAAGGCGTCTATGAACTTCCTGAAATTCACTGGGACTACAACAAATGGGATATCCGCAATGATGCTGTTCCATACCTCGACGATCTCGTAACGCTTTTCCGTGATAATCCGGAGTTGAAATTCGAATTGCGCAGTCACACAGATTGCCGTGGAAGTTTTGAATACAACGATGATCTTTCCGCGAAGCGTGCAAAAGCTGTAACGGACTACCTCGTGAAGAAAGGAGTTCCGCGTTCAATCATCGTTTCAAAAGGATATGGTGAGCGTGAATTGCTCAACAATTGTTCTGATGGCGTTTTCTGCAACGAAGAAAAGCACGAAGAAAATCGTCGCACGGAATTTATCGTTACCGGTAAGAAGAAAAAATAATCACAAAAAATAATCTTAAAGACAGAGGCTAACTTAAAAGGATAGCCTCTTTTTTTGTGCCTTGCCCGAAGAATACTATCTGAAGACCCTCGAAAAGCTCGTCGCAATTCCTGATTAGGAAAGTACTCGCATCAATCTAATACCGATTGGACAAGTATAATAGTCCAATCTTTGCTTCGCCAGATTGCACTAAACAAGTGTATCCATCGGCATTTACCACTGTATGATTTCTCAAACATTGGACTGTTTTATAACTCACATTGGTTTAACTTGATTGCAAATTTTATTACCGTGTGAGATTGAGTGTGAGATTAGAATGGATGAACCGAAATCACATTGGTTTAATTTGTTTTCAATCACTATATACCCTTCCGTTTCTCCAGGTCTGTACGCCTTTTTCCCAATAGGTCTTGAAACCGGGATCTCTGTCTAAAACATAGACATTGCCACTCAATGGTGATTCAGCCTTTCGAAATACAAAAGACAGGAGTCCCGCTGATCCATCTTCTCCATATTGCCATGTTTCGGAATCATTGAATCGAGTGACTTTGGTTGGATTACCAAAAACCAGATGAATCATTCCCCTGTCGGTGCGCCAGCCTTCTGTATAGGTGCTGAAATAATAATTGGCTTCCTCAACTCTATGGTAGAAAATTCTGATCAGTTCACGCGCGTGATCTTTGTTACCGGCGCATTCCAGCCAGAACTTATCGATCATCATTTTCGGATATGAATTCTTGACGATCTCTTCGTGTTCTGTTTTGGAGGTGATATAGCGCAAAGGCCATTGAAGCGACTCGATCGCTTTCACCTCAGGATAGAACAAATTAGCCGTTTTAATAGTAATTCCTGATTTGTGGAAGGCATCCTGCGTAATAAAATAACTGCCATTCTGTACCTCAAAATTCCAAACACCACTGCTGTCAGATGAAAGAAGTTCTTCGGTTGCTTTGCTCATATCGGGCATTTCCGGACCCGTGCTGCTGAATGGTGGTGGAGGCAATTTCGGCTCACCGGAGAAACGCAAAACTTTTGGCGGGTTGACTTGCCGGTTTCTGTTTGACTCCACAATGACTGAACTCCCCACCGGCACAAAGCCACCAAACAAAGGCTCATTGATTTCCTTTTTCCTGACGAGGTAATTCTGTGATGTGTAAATTGAGGTCTTGTCGGCCCGCAAATAGGAAGGTTGTATCAATCCCTTTGTCTCATCGCCAAATTCAACAAGCACATTCCAAAAACCCGCCGGCATTCTAACCCTATACGATCCAAGCAACCAACCCTGACTTGATTTCGAAGCATCTGTGATGTTCACTAAAGTGGTATCTCCAACCATTCCATTCGCTTCTGTCATGGTAGTTTTTAGCTGCAATCGCGCGGTAAATGGTGCGGATGACCCA
>JAYTMF010000366.1:0-5604 GCA_043728755.1 Flavobacteriales bacterium | reverse complement strand
TTGCGCCTTTATCATCTGGAAAGAGGTATTTCGGTGGCGATATTTGGCATGACACCCGCGCGACAATTGCCGGTTGAATCTTATGTTGGCTTTACGCTTTTCAAAAATGGATTGCCGGCTTCCTATGGCGGTGGTTGGGTTTTCGGAAGGCGTTCTTTGTTCGGTATTAATATTCTTGAAGCTTTTCGCGGCGGCGAGTCGGGTTACGTGATGTGCCAGATCCTGCGCGTCTATCGCCAGGCTTTCAACGTGGATTATTTTGAAGTGGAGCCATATCAATATGGCGCTGATAATCCTGATGGTATCAAGAGCGGCGCATTTTGGTTCTACTACAGATACGGCTTTCGTCCGCTGGACAAAACATTGCTCAAGCTTTCACAAGTTGAAAGCAAGAGGATTCAAACAACGAAAGGGTATCGGACTTCGGAGAAGGTGTTGTTGAGATTTACGCATGGCAATATCGCGTTGAATCTTGGAGCAGGACTTCCACCGACTGTTTCAGAGTGTGTACTGAAGTTTACTTCACTTATACAGAAAAAATATCATAGTGATCGAAAGAGGGCAACAGAAGAATTGACGAAATTGTTTCTCGAAAAAGTGTCTGAGAGAAGTGTGTTTAATCATGATGAGAAGCGGGTGATGACCGAAGTTGCGTTTCAAGCCGCGATCATCAAAAACATCAGCTCGCGTCAAGTGAATGTTTTGCTGCAAATGGTATTTGAAAAACCAAGAGATCTATACGGTTATCAGAAATTGCTTTTACTTCTTTATTGAAATATTGCAAGCAGCAGAAAAAAAAAGGCCACCGACGAATCGATGGCCTTTTCAAATTAATTAAGGTCGTATACTTTATTGTATCACGATTTTTCTTGTTACAGATTTACCTTCTGAAGAGAAACTCAGTTGATAAATTCCTTTAGCAATATTGTTTACATCCATTGAGAATGCATTGTTTCCATTGCTCGTCGACCATTGTTCTGTTTTCACCACGCGACCAGTTTGGTCTAGAAGGCTTACAGTCAATTTAGCATTTGTCAAAACATTCATATTTACATTGATCACATCCGATGTTGGGTTTGGATAAACGTTCAAGCTCTCAACGCCGGTCAATTCATTCACACCTGTAACAATGGCTTGAACTTCAACACGACCGCTTGTGCAAGTCCATGTTGGAGTAGAAACAGTCCAGTCGTAGAAGAAGTAGTAGTAATTGTCGGAATCAGCGCCACCCACGTTGGTGCCGGTGATGCTTACTAAACTACCAATAGCATAAGGAAAGTTGAATGGAGTGTCATTTGTCAAGTCTCTATCTCTCCACAATTGGGGATTGTTGGAAGTAATTCTAATACCATAATCGTTGCCTTGCGGAATGAAAAAGTTCAGCGCCACTACCGACTCTCCGTCAGGTATGGTAAAAGTGCCGGAAGCAATAGTTGTTCCATTGGAGTTGATGACTTCAATTCCACGGTCTCCTGCACCGTTGGCATATACTTTCACTGTATTCAAATTCACATCCGTCATCACATCAAACAACAAATAGTAGCCCGTGTTTTGTTGGTAGTTACCTGTTGTTGGTGAGTTGGTGGTTTTACCTCCGGTTCCCAAAGTGACTGGTGTAGTAGCTTCTGCTTCCGCCCAATACGAAGTGGTTTCAGTAAGTGCTGGAGTAACAAAACTTGCTCCTTCAAAAATTGGTGTAGTTGAAGTTGCAGAATCAAACCACAAGATGTTGCTGCTGCTGAATACCGTGAATGTCGCTGAATTACCGGAATTAATAGTTACATCGGTTACAGAAGGAATTACAGGCGAATCGTGAACTACCACAGAAATAGTTGCAGTAGGTAATTGCTGGCAGGCTCCGGTTACAGTTGCTGAATAGTCTCCAGCTTCAGTAACGGTGATGGCTTGCGTTTGCAGTCCATTGTTCCATAAGAACGATGTACCTGCGCTTGCGATCAGTTGCACTGTTTGTCCTGAACAAAACTCGAGCTCACCACTTACAGTAATAGTTGGAATTGGATCAGTAGTATTGGTTACGAGAAGTTGGTTTGAACTTGCCGCACAACCGGTATTGTCCCATACGATCAAGCTGTAGTTGCCCGGAGTTCCAACGGTTATGGAATTGGTTTGAGCACCATTTGACCAAAGGTAATTGGTACCTGCTGTCGCGATTGATAACGTCACCGTATTACCAGCACAGAAATTTGTTGGTCCACCAGCTGTAATGCTTGCCGTTGGAGGAGTGCAAGCACCTTCGATTTCAATGTGAACGGTGTTGATAGTAGGATTGTCGATGACTTTCATTCCACCGGAAGGCCAGTATATCACCGCGTAATCGACCATTGTTTCTGCTCCAATTCCGAAGTGACACTTCGAAGTGTTTGTGATGCCATAGCTTTCGCCGTCGCGGATTTCGCGAAGCTGCACACCCCATGGGCCATGTATTTCAACTGTTGCACCGGCAGCGTCCATGTTGCTGATGGTTCCTTGAAGATCAAATATGATGTAGTTGTTCGTTCCTCCATCGTTGATGAACAATTGATCGGGATGATCCATGTCTGCGTCATTATATCCATTGCCGTAACTAGCATATACATCCATCCAACCGTCATTGTTCAAATCTCCAATACCAAAACTGTGCATGGTATCATCATTCACGAAAGTGTCATTCACCAGCGTCCATGTCATATCACCGTTGTTGTGGAAATATCGGTGTGTTCCACCTGAGTGGATCAGATCCATAAAACCATCATTGTCGAAATCTGCCATTTTCGCTTGCAGAAAGAAACCGCTCACCTCCAATCCGGAACCGGCTATGACGTTCGTGAAATATCCAGTGCCGTCGTTCGAATAAATTTCTAATGTGCCGCTGTGAGTTGTAAGCAGAATATCCCAATCTCCATCGTTGTCCATATCGGCAAAATCACTTGTCCATGATTGTTGCAAATTCACCAGACCGCGTTGCATAGCCTCTTCGGTGTAGTTTCCGTTGCCATCGTTCACCATCAGAACATTTGTTCTGCGTGGATCGTAAGGGTCGTTGATGAACTGACGACATTTTGCAATGAACAAATCAATGTCTCCATCACGGTCGAAGTCTGTCCAAACAGAACCATAATTACCACTGTTGTCGTTGCCGTTGATTTCCGGATAAAAAGTGAGATCCATCAATGATGCGCCGTTCACCAAAGTTCCGGTTCCATCGTTGCGCATAATGGCACTGTGTCCATCATCGTGACAACCAAAACCATCCAACCAGCCATCATTGTCGATGTCTGAAAAATTGCAACCTTGCATAAAAATGTCTGCCCAGGCATAATTCACCTGTACGAAATCATCAGGACCATTGATATTTACCACGTGAACTTGATCGTAGCTACCTCCACAAATGACATCTTTGTGTCCGTCGTTGTCGACGTCACCGACGGCCATACCCCATTGATTCTCATTGGATACTGTGCCAAAAGCGCTGACAGTAAAAGTGCCATTGGCTTGCTGGTAGGCAACATTCAGGTTCAAGCTCTGATCAAGAATGATGATGTCGTCCAGGCCATCATTGTTCATGTCCGTCACGCCTGTGCAGCCACCACTGTTATGGCTAGCAGGTAAAAGATTCGTACTATTGGTAAAAGTCTGAGTAAATAATGCAGTTGTTGACCAAACCATCAGTAGCGATAGGTAAATTTTCTTCATTTTGTTTGAATTGGTTTTAAAATTTTCGTTGAGATTTCGATAAATGCGGTTTAAAGGGCTAAAGTACATTTCGGAATCAAAATACCCCAACCAGCAAACAAACAATTAGTCAAAATCCTTGGGTTGCTACGCCGTCTTTTTTTGAATAGGAATCAGATGAGATGAGGTCACAGGATTTTTTGCATGAAAACAAGATCAAGCCAACGATCGAATTTGAATGCAGCTTCTTTGATCAGCCCCACTTGCTCAAATCCGAATGCGGCATGCATTTTCAGACTTACGGTATTTGAAGCGTCAATGCCTCCGATCAATGTATGGATCTGATTTCGCTTCGCCTCTTCTATGATGGCCGACAATAGCTGACCGCCGATTCCTTTTTGCCGGAAGTCCGAATGGACATATAAAGAGTGTTCTGCAGAATATTGATAAGCCGCCCTATGACGAAAAGTGCCATATGTTGCAAATCCGGCGACGTTGTTGTCCGATTCCGCAATAAGAATCGGCAGGTTGTTGTCGGTTTTTTCTTTGAACCAGTTGAGAATATAGGCGTCACTGAAAATCTCATACTCATACACAGCAGTAGAGTTGAGAATCGCGTCATTGTAAATGTCTCGAATGGCTGGTAGGTCGTTTTCGATGGCTTTTCTTAAAATCATTTCGCGTTGAGTTGATGTTGGATGATTTGCAAATCATGAAGGTCGTACTGTGCCATGAAATAATACCAATGTGATTTATAAATCAGGCCAATGTTTGAGAAATCATAAAGTGGTAAATGCCGATGGATACAAGTGTTTAGTTCAATCTGGCGAAGCAAAGATTGGACTATTACACTTGTCCAATCGGTATAAACATGATCAGCGAGTGTAAAGGGTTGACCTATTCTGGTATGGAAGCACTTCAAACTTGAAGCACTATCGTCCATTTTCCACAGCATTTCAGTGTGCACTTTTCGATCGTCGGTGAAGTCTTCGAGAATTTTCACGATGCGTTGCTCGTTGAAATTTCCGGCATCGGTATCAGCGTTGGTGCCATTCCACGACCAGAGGGTTTCCGACTTCATCACAATGTTATCGAGCCGCGCAATCCACAAAGATTCAATAGGGAGTACATGACCTGCTTGCTCGTGAATGCTCCATTTGCCGCCGGGCTTGTGACGCAAATGATCCGAAGTGCGATTCTCAATTATGAATTTGAATTGATCGGCCGTGGCATTCAGAATAAAAACATGCTGAGTGTTTATCTCGGCAGAATCGTCAAATGTCCATTGTCGGTCAATCCATTCCATAGAAAAAATTCGGAGGACAAATAAATGGATGAATTGTCAAAAACCATATTATTACTGGTGGAATAACCTGATCGGAGTAAAAAAAATAATCGGATTGACGTGTTATACCAATGTGATTTATATGACGGGCCAATGCTTGAGAAATCATACAGTGGTAAATGCCGATGGATACACGTGTTTAGTTTCATCTGGCGAAGCAAAGATTGGACTATTATACTTGTCCATTCGGTATTATTGGTGGAATAACCTGATCGAAGTAAAAAAAATAATCGGATTGACGTGTTATACCAATGTGATTTATAAAACAGGCCAATGTTTGAGAAATCATACAGTGGTAAATGCCGATGGATACACGTGTTTAGTTTCATCTGGCGAAGCAAAGATTGAACTATTATACTTGTCCATTCGGTAGTAATTAACCGTAGCGAAGATTTAGAAATGCGAATCCAGACGGATTCGGGAACCCGCTCGAGCAATTCCACTCCACTTACTTGGCCATGTGCGCCGACCCGGCCAACTTCACCGATCCCGATGGCCGCGCGGGTATTCCGTTTAATGCATCTACTCTTCCATACACCATGGATTCCATTTGATTGCAACACAGGCCTTTAGTATTCGGTCAAAAA
>JAYTMF010000365.1:0-1214 GCA_043728755.1 Flavobacteriales bacterium | reverse complement strand
AAATGTGCAATTTAACGCAATTATAGTAGGAAATTTTGTTTTGTACCTAATTTTTAGAATATTTTTTGAAAAAATATTTTTTGAAAAAATATTATTATTGCATTGATTTGAGTCAAGCAATTTGATAATTACTCACGGCAAATGAGACTTTTTTGTAATTTTACGGCATGAAAAAAGAATTACAACCTATGCATCAAGGGCGCGCTATCTGCCGCCTTCGCCCGTTGCTCATCGGACTATTTATGGCGTTTTCCTTACATCTCCAAGCGCAACAAGATTTTCGAGAAGAGACGATTTACTTCTTAATGACGACCCGTTTTTTTGACGGCGACGCCAACAATACGCGTCCGACTGAATGGTCGTCGTATGGCGCAAATAGTCCAAGCATTACCGACCCGAACGACGTGACTTGGCGCGGCGATTTCAAAGGGCTGATGTCAAAATTGGATTACATCAAAGATTTAGGATTTACGGCAATTTGGATAACGCCTGTTGTTCAGAATCGCGGTCCGCTGGATTATCACGGCTACCACGCGTGGGATTTTACGAAAGTTGACCCGCGTTTGGAGTCGGCGGGTGCCACTTTTCAAGATTTAATCAACGCCGTTCACGCCAAAGGCATGAAGATTATTTTGGATATCGTGACCAACCACACGGGGCGGCACGGCATCAAAGGTTTGGCGGAAATAAAATACAATACCGACCCGACAAAACCGTGGGCGGCAGTGCCAAATCCGAACTGGTCTTACGATGGTTTGACGCCAAATCCCGTGGATAGTAAGATTTGGAGCCGCGCCAATTTGGCACCGATGCCCGCGCCTTACAACAGCAATTTGGCTAATTTCAACTTCCCTTCTACCGAATCTTACGTCAGAACGACCGACCCAAATTGGTTTCATCAGTCTGGGAACGGTTTCGCGCAAGGCTACGACGACACGACAAATTTGTACCAACGCGCCCTCGCGGGAGACACGCCCGACCTCAATACTGAGGGGTCCGTTGTCGAGAATTATATGTTCAATGCCTATAAGACTTTTATCGATATGGGCGTCGATGGTTTTCGTTGGGACACGTGGAAACACATGGCAAAAGCGGACGTTTTTCGCCTTTTAGACCGTTTCCGCACGGTAAAACCCGATTTGTTCGTGGTGGGTGAGGTGGCTCAAAAACGGCATGAATTGCACCAAGTTCAGGAGACAAATCCGCATTGGTAC
>JAYTMF010000364.1:0-1271 GCA_043728755.1 Flavobacteriales bacterium | reverse complement strand
CAAAGAGATGACATTGACAAATGGTTGAGTACTTATAATTTGTCCGATCATTCCAACACAACAAAGAAGGTGGGTATCATCTGTGCCGGAAACATTCCGCTCGTAGGATTGCACGACGTCATTTGCGTGCTGTTGAGTGGTCATCACGCGCTGATCAAACTTTCTTCCTCAGACGATAAATTATTGCCTGCTCTTCTGCAAGTGCTTGTGAATTTTGAGCCGGCGTTTGCTCAGTCTTTCGGGTTTGTGGAGCAAAAATTATCAGGGCAACAAGCTGTCATCGCAACAGGAAGTAACAATACTTCGAGGTATTTCCGATACTATTTCAAGGATATCCCACACATCATCAGAAAGAGCAGAACAAGTGTTGCAATACTCGATGGTACGGAGACTTCCGAGGAGATCAATGCTCTGGGAAGCGATATTTTCGAGTTCTTCGGATTGGGTTGTCGCAATGTGTCGAAAATGTATTTGCCGGTCGGATTTGATATCAACAGGTTTTTTAATGCGATCTATCCTTTCAATCCTATTGTCAATCACAACAAGTACGCTAACAACTACGACTACAACAAGGCGGTATGGCTGCTCAATCAAGATAATCTGCTCGACAATGGATTCATTCTGCTGAAGGAGGAAAAGGCAATGGCATCACCCACAGCTAGTTTGTATTATGAATACTACACGGATAAAGTTGCTTTGAAGAAATCGCTGAAGGAAGTTGCTGATGAGTTGCAATGTATTGTTGGCCATGATGACATCGCCTTCGGACAGGCACAATGCCCTTCACTCTGGGATTACGCCGATGGCGTGGATACGATGAAGTTTTTGCAGGAGTTGGGCTAAGTGTGTGGTCATTCTTTCGCTATTCAGCCAACCCCTGATGTGCAATTATTGACGCGCTTTTAAGCCAGTTTTTGTAATCGGTTTCCCGATATAGGCTCCTGAAGAATACATTTGCAATCCTCTAATAGAATTCAATGAAATTTTTACCGCTCATCATCGTTGCGTTTATAGTCGTTTTTTCCTCATGCAAAACCGAGGTGGATTTGAACGCACCTTATAAGAACACCACTGTTGTTTTTGGTTTGATCAATCCGGATTTTAACGGCGACAACCTTATCAACGCACTGGATACACAGTGGATTAAGATCAACAAAACTTTTCTGGGCACCGGTGATAACACAGTCTATGCCGGTATCCGCGACAGCTCTGAATACAAAGACGAAGATTTTGAATCCAAAGTAGTGGAGAGCATGGTGAATGGAAATGTG
>JAYTMF010000363.1:0-2547 GCA_043728755.1 Flavobacteriales bacterium | reverse complement strand
CCTTACAATAGACATTCCGGCGTTGAAGAGGCTGACAGAGCATCTCATCGACAATGGAGCAGACTATCTTGTGGTGATGGGTACTACCGGAGAAACATCGACACTTGACAAAGAAGACAAGAAGCTAGTTCTCGAGACAGTGCTTTCAACATGTGGTGGCCGAAAGCCGGTGGTTCTGGGAGTTGGGGGCAACAATACCTATGAAGTTTGCTTGCAATTGGATCGGATGGAAATTGCCGGATTGACGGCGATTCTATCTGTTGCGCCATATTACAATAAGCCGACTCAGAACGGTATGTTTGAACATTACAAAGCGTTGAGTGAGCATTCCAAGTTGCCAATATTGTTATACAATGTACCTGCAAGAACCGGAAGCAACATTCTGGCAGACACGATACTTCGCATAGCATTTGACTGTCGCAACATTATCGGTATAAAAGAGGCCAGTGGTAATTTTGAGCAGATCATGACGGTTATCAAAGACAAGCCAAAAGACTTCCTTGTGATTTCAGGAGATGATTTGATCGCATTGCCTTTGATCAGTGTTGGAGCTGTGGGAGTAATTTCTGTTGTTGGAAATGCTTTTCCCAAAGAGTTTTCAACCATGGTACATCATGCGATGGCGAGCGAAATGAGCGAAGCCCGAGCTTTGCATTATAAGCTTCTAGAAATCACGCAACTTTTGTTTGTAGAAGGAAATCCTGCGGGCGTGAAGGAAGCGTTGTCTCACATTGATATATGTGATAACTATCTTAGGTTGCCATTGACGCCGGTTTCGCAGTTGATCTCGGAAAGAATGCGCCGCGTGATGATCGATGAGGATTTTATCAAGTGAGCTTAAACTGTTGTTGTGCACTCCAATGTTGCGCAATGGTTTTTCACAAGCGGTTTCACCTCAAATTTATTATTCACGATTGTAATTCAATTTGCAAAGGGTCGGGCTTGTCATCATCATTCCTGTTTCGCACGGGATTTATGGAGTTTTGTGATTCAATGTTTTTAAGTGGAAAATTTGGGTTATCATTGTACAGCTTACTAAGCGTACATTGTACACTTACCTTCATACAACCTTAAGGAGCGCGTCTTTTTTCGTGCATACGCAGAGCATTTTGCGGAGGGCGTTGATTTGCATAATTCTCACTTTTTTCTTTATTCGTTGCTATGCAGTTCTTGTAACATTTCAGGTTGATATGTCGCAGATGGTGATCAGCCCGTCAGGTGTGCATCTCGCTGGGGATTTTCAGGGTTGGGATCCAAGTTCAACTTTGATGACAGATCTTGGAGGAGGCATCTATGCTATAACGCTTGACATTCCTGCAGGCATCCATCAATTCAAATTTGTCAACGGTATTGCATGGGGTGTAGATGAGATTATTCCCGTGTCTTGCGGTGTAGATGATGGCAGCGGGATTTACAATCGCTTTATCAATGTAGTATCGGATATGGTATTGCCGGCGGTCTGTTATGGACAATGCAATCTATGCGCTCCGGCTTCATTCGTTATGAACGGAAATGCAACGGCATTAGGTGGCGATTGTTATCAGGTTACACCTAGCGTGGCATGGCAGAATGGCGCCTTCTGGAGCAACACGCAGATCGACCTTAACACCAGTTTTGATCTGCAGTTCAGTTTGAATCTTGGCGTGAATGATTCACTTGGTGCGGATGGAGTGGTTTTCGTATTGCAAAGACTAGGAAGCAGTGTCATTGGGGCCAGCGGCGGAGGAATGGGGTATTCGAGTTTCGGAACATCACTTGGAATTGAGTTCGATACATTTTACAATCCTGAATACAACGATCCGCTCTACGATCACATTGCAATAGAACTTAACGGTGAAGTGGATCATTATACAACAGAGAACATCGGTCTTCCGGTGCAAATGTCCTCAACAAATCCAAACACTGAGGATGGTTTGGACCATATCGTAGGCATTCAGTGGAACGCAACAACGCAAACGATCAGTGTCTACTTCGACTGTCAATTGCGCGTTCAGGCGAGCTATGATCTCATTAATAATGTATTTGCGGGAATGAGCAATGTGTTTTGGGGATTTACCGGTGCAACAGGAGCGCTATACAATCAACAGACGATATGCGCGATACCTAACGCGATGGAAATTGACGCTGTGGACATTTGCCCCGGCAGCAGCACGGTGCTTTCAGCAGGAGCATCTATTGATGGAATTTATTCATGGACGCCGGCGAGCTATCTCAGTAACTCTACATCAGCAACACCCACAGCTACACCACCTGCGACAACGGTGTATGAGGTGACGTACAAAGATTTGTGCAATGTCACCAAAGTGAAACAGGTGACAGTGACAGTGCTGGACAATGGGCCTCCATGTTTTTTATTGCCTGTTGCACTTGATGACTTCAGGATTGAGTTAACCGATGAGCGTTTGAGTTTTTCCTGGATGACTTTTACAGAAACGCAAAATGATTACTTCACTATAGAACAATCACGTGATGCAAGGAAATTTACTTCGTTGATGATGGTTGACGGCAAAGGCTTTTCTGGTTCTTCTATACAGTATCACACGGAAA
>JAYTMF010000362.1:0-2767 GCA_043728755.1 Flavobacteriales bacterium | reverse complement strand
GATGTGATAATAGATGCCGTGTAAAGCAAAAACAGCGTAACACATATCAAAAATCACAAATCACAATTCACACATTCAACAAAACATCAACTCTTTAATTATATCACATGGAAGTAACAACAGAACTCCGCAACACCGCTCTCACTCACATACATCAACAACTCGGCGCCAAGATGGTACCGTTTGCGGGCTACAATATGCCCGTACTATACAGTGGTTTGGGCGATGAGCACAACACCGTAAGAAATGCACTCGGCATGTTTGACGTTAGTCACATGGGAGAATTTATGGTGAGTGGAAAAAATGCTTTAGCACTCATCAATTTTGTTACAAGCAACGATGCTTCAAAATTGATAGATGGAAAGGTGCAGTACAGCTGTCTACCTAATGATACCGGCGGAATCGTTGATGACTTGTTGGTATATCGGTTCAACGAAGAGTTGTACATGCTTGTGGTAAATGCCTCCAACATTGACAAAGACTGGGATTGGATCAATTCGAAAAACACATTCGGAGCGCAACTCGAGAATCAAAGTGATCAGACTTCGTTGCTTGCAGTGCAAGGGCCGAAGGCATTGGAAGCAATGCAGAAGCTGACATCAATGCCTTTGGTGGGCATGGAATATTATACGTTTCACAAGGGCACTTTCGCCGGTGTGGAAAATGTGATCGTATCGACTACAGGTTATACCGGCGCAGGAGGATGTGAAATATATATGCCGAACGAGTCCGCCGAAAAAATATGGAATGCAGTAATGGATGCCGGAGCAGAATTCGGTATTAAACCAATCGGCCTTGGTGCGCGTGATACACTCCGTCTGGAGATGGGATTTTGCCTATATGGAAATGACATCGACGACACGACATCACCAATCGAAGCAGGGTTGGGTTGGATCACGAAATTTTCCAAGACCTTCAACAATAGCGAAGCGTTGAAAAAACAAAAAGAAGAGGGCGTTACTAAAAAGTTGGTAGGCTTTGATCTCATCGACAAAGGCATTCCACGTCATGGTTATGAAGTAGTGGATGCCAGCATGAATGTGATCGGTGTGGTGACCAGCGGCACGCAATCGCCATCTCTTGGGCGACCAATTGGTATGGCATATGTTCCAACAGCCCTTGCAAAACCGGGTTCAGAGATCTTCATCAACATCAGAGGCAAAGCTTTGAAAGGCGTAGTTACCGCGTTGCCATTCTATAAGGCGTGAGGCTCACAAATTGATGATTTTATGATTTGGAGATGGGGGCGGCACCCAAGGTTAAATCTCCCAATCATCAAATCTCCAAATCAAGAATTCATCAAATCAATAAACCCTACATACATGCGTCGCTGCCTGCAACTCGCAGAGCAGGGTGATGGCAGCGTTGCGCCCAACCCGATGGTAGGTTGTGTCATCGTGCAGGATGACAAAATCATTGGCGAAGGTTTCCATAAGTCGTTTGGAAAAGCACATGCAGAAGTGAATGCTATCGGTCACGTCGAAGACAAAGAATTATTGAAATCATCCACGCTTTACGTGAATCTTGAACCGTGCGCACACTATGGCAAAACACCGCCATGCGCAGATCTCATCATTCGCTCGGGCATTCCACGTGTGGTAGTTGGATGCGAAGATCCATTTGATGCCGTTGCCGGAAAAGGAATTGCAAAGTTGAAGGAAAATGGGGTAGAGGTAATTCTGGATGTGCTGAAAGAAGAGTGTCGATTCCTCAATCGTCGTTTTTTTACTTTTCATGAAAAAAAGCGTCCTTATTTAATCTTGAAGTGGGCACAAACTTCGGATGGTTTTATCGATAAAATCAGAACCGGCGAAATGGGCGTGAACTGGATCACGGGCAAAGAAGTGAAGCAGCTCGTTCATCTCTGGCGATCACACGAGCAAGCGATTCTTGTTGGAACAAACACCGTGCTCAATGATGATCCTTCATTGACGGTGCGAGAAGTGAGCGGCAGAAATCCAATCCGTATCATCATTGATCGCCAACTTAAGACGCACATGGATGCAAAAGTGTATGACCTGTCAGCGCGCACAATAGTCATGAATGAAGTACGCGATGAAATAGTCTCCGAGAATTTGCAATTGATAAAACTCAACGATCACCAGGATTTTCTGCCACAAGTGCTTTCCACACTATATGATTTAAACATACTATCTGTCATGATCGAAGGCGGCGCGTTCACATTGCAATCTTTTATTGATATTGGCATGTGGGATGAAGCGCGCATGTTCTGCGGCGACAAAACGTTTGGAGAAGGACTCAAAGCACCTGATCTCCACCGAGCAACTCCCCGCGGAGAAAAAATAGGCAAGGATTCGCTTTCCGTGATTTTTAACAATCCATGATCCGTCCTGTTTACGGAACTCATGGAACAATATTTTCGGGACTTTAGAGACGCGATGTAGCGCGTCTCTTTTACCATGAACTCCAAACTCCGAACTATTTTCTCATCTTCATCTCATCCTCTTTCTTCGCTCGCTGCATCGGATTCTCTTTCGACTTATTTTGGTTGTCTTTGAACATTTCAAATCGGGAAGGCATCACTTTCGGTGGCCAGTTATTATTGCTCAAATCGACATCTGCTGTTTCCAGATATGGGTCAAGTGCAATCGAAACGACTTCCTTATTGCAGGCAAAAACTTTCGTCACTTTTGCCTCACTTCGTTTCCAAATTTCTGCAGGTATGCGAATCTCGCGCTTGGTGCCGTCTTCGAATACGAGTTCAAAGATCAAAGGCATGATAAGTCCGCCTTTGTTTTCTACGGTG
>JAYTMF010000361.1:0-2259 GCA_043728755.1 Flavobacteriales bacterium | reverse complement strand
GATCGAAAGGCAAAACCAGGGACGATTGTCGATCAAAGTCCAGTGGCTGAAAGCCAAGTAAAAGAAGGCAGACAAGTCTTTCTTACGATCTATCGATACCTGCCACCAATGGAAAAACTGGGCATCAAGGCAGGAGATTTTGCGGCAGTTGCCATGATCAAATTGCGAAACAAAGGAATCGAATTCGATACGCTGTATGAAGCGAATAACATTTTCCCGGGCAGCATCATACGTGTTACTCAGTCGGGCAAATCAATAAAGCCGGAATCATTGGTTGCCAGCGGAAGCAAAGTCACGCTCGTCATTGGTCGCACTGCAGACTCGAAAGTCATCGTCCCTGATCTCCAGGGATTGACATGCGCGGAGGCTGAGCTTATGTTAGATGCTATAAACCTTTCTTGTAATTGTCTCTTCCAACCCGAAATTGTTTCGCCTTCCACACAAGATTCCAGCACTTATCACGTTTGCAAGCAGAATCCAATACACGACCCTGAAATCGGGACTTTTGCCGGACGTACAGTTGACTTGTGGTTATATAGTACACCTTGTGCAGATGACGCGAACCAAGTGCCGAGGTAAAAAAAATACCATGATATCACGATTATTTTCTCTCATTGTACTCGTCGTTTTTTCATCGCTTGTTGTTATCGGGCAAGAAGTGGACCTTCCGCTTCATCACAATCCTATTCAGGCAGCAAGAATCTTGAAGGAGAAAGAATTTGCGCCACGCGAAGCATCCCGTGGTGCAGGGTCGCTTACACTTCCATTCTTTGATGACTTCTCCCGATATTCATTGCCTACCAACGATCCGGATGTGCCGCAATCCTGGCAGCGGTGGACAGATACCACAGCTTTCATCAATAACACTTTTCCGATATCGCCACCAACCATAGGAGTAGCCACTCTTGACGGTTTAGCAAGCGATGGCACACCTTATTCTGACACACTTTATTTTCCAAACATAAATGATGTTCAACTCGATTGGGGACTGGCAGACTCCCTTACATCCATGCCAATCGATCTCTCAGGATATTCTGTCGATGACAGTGTCCATGTTTATTTCAGTTTTGAATGTGGTGGACGCGGAAATCAACCCGATGCAAGCGGCATTCTCGGAGCGCAAGGCGATACACTCGCGCTCGAGTTTTATACTCCGCTTCAAGCGGGGCAGTGGTCGCGTGTGTGGTTTGCGGAAGGTGGCTTAGCAACCGACACATTTCAGAATGTTTTCGTCCATGTGAATGATGAGATTTATTTGCAAGATGGTTTTCGTTTTCGGTTCAAAAATTATTGTACGCTACATGGAGCATTGGATCATTGGCATCTCGATTATGTGATCGTCGAATCCGATGTGCATCCATCAGCGTTTCCATTTGATGAAGTGACCATGCAGTATCCAAATAATACACTGTTAAACTTTGGCTACACAGCCATGCCATGGACGCATTATTTGCAGAATCCATCATTATATATGTCGGATAACCTCACTTATTATCAGCGGAATCTGAGTGAGACGGAAAATATTCCTACCCGCTGGAGTGTGCAGTACAATGGCATTCAGCAGATGGAAAGCAATCCGGATGTCAATGGTATCGACAACGGATTTTCGGAGATCGTTCGCACGGTTTCGCTGGATAATTTTGAATACAGTGCCCCCGGTGACCTTGATTCCGCGTCATTCGAAGTTTGCGTTTATTTCAATCAGACGGACGCACATCTTCAAAATGATACAGCGTGTTTTGAGCAGAAATTCACCAATTATTACTCCTATGATGATGGCACTGCGGAAAGGGCATATGGACTGCAGAATGCGGGTGGAAAAGTGGCGATGAAATTCGCTTCTGAGATAGCAGATAGTCTCATTGGTGCATACATGTATTTTTTGCCTTTGCAATACCTGGCCAACGATCAGTCTTTCATTTTGCAGGTCTGGAATGATCAAGGTGGCGTTCCCGGAAGTCTGCTCACTTCTGAGTTTGACAATTTCAATTTTTCGTTGCCCCATTATATTGAAGAAGGACCGAATGCCTTTGTCTATTACTCGTTTCTTACACCTGTCGCCATCAATCAGGGAAATTTTTACGTAGGTTATATTCAGCAAAGTGATGTGTCGTTAAATATGGGTTTGGATAAGAATACAACTTCAAACACGACCAATCTTTTCTTTCAGTTGCAAGGAGCTTCCAATTGGATTTCTTCTCAAATACAGGGATCTGTGATGATCAGACCTGTTTTCAAGGCAGGCATACCGGATTGGGT
>JAYTMF010000360.1:0-5691 GCA_043728755.1 Flavobacteriales bacterium | reverse complement strand
ACTTTTTTCAAATTTCCTGTTGCTGTAAATTGTGCTTGGTAATGAAATTTAATAGGACGATCATATCAGGAATTTTACTCTCATTAGGTGGCGCATTTATGACCTGCGAAACGAATTCCTCTAATGCCGGCATGGAGGTTCCTTCCACCATCACTCAACATCCGGAAGGGCAATCGCTTTTCGATTCATACAATGTTAGTGGAACTACTGATCTGTTTTTTCTAAAAGAGAATGCAATGCATTCGCCGGATTCTTCTCAGTTGAATGCAAAATATGTTGTGGCATCGACATTTAAAATTTTCAATTCACGGGTGTCTTTGGCGGCAGAAGCAATGAAGGACGAAAATGAAATTTTGCAATGGGATGGCGTTACGCATTGGGTTGAAAAATGGAATCAGGACCAGAATATGACGGAAGCTATTGCCAATTCCACCGTCTGGTTTTATCAGGAATGTGCTCGTAGGGTAGGGGAAGAAAAAATGAAATTGTGGCTTGCGAAGGCAAACGATGGTGCGACAGATATTTCCAAAGTCATTGATCAATTCTTGCTGCATCCGGGATTTGAATTGAGTCCACATCAACAGATTGATTTTTTGATCCGATTGCAAAAAAATGAATGGCCCTTTTCACAAAGATCGATGGACATTGTGAAAAAAATAATGATTCGCGAGGAAGTGGCTGACGTCTATTCAATGTATGCAAAAACCGGATGGTTCAAAGATGAAACATCCAACGCAGCATGGTATGTCGGTTGGGTGGATGGAAAGCAAGGACCCGTATTCTTCGCAACATGTCTGCATCAGCCGGAACCTTCGAACGAAGATTTTGCTAAATGCAGAATCGCCATCACACGAAAAGTACTTCAATCTATAAACGTCATTCCACAGAACTGAAGATGATAACCGTCAAACCTTTTAAAGCAGTAAGACCTGTACGCGACAAGGTTCATCTTGTAGCCTCGCGATCGTATGTCACCTACACACCGAAACAATTGCGCGTGAAACTCACGGAAAATCCCTTTAGTTTTCTGCACATCATTCATCCGGATATGAGCGCTACGAAACTGCACAAGACGGTAGACCTTGAATCGAGATTTACGCAGGTCAGAAACAAATACGAGCAGTTTTTGAAACTTGAAATTCTTGCCCGAGATACTGTGTCTTCATTCTATATCTATCGACAAATAAAGAATGGACACCCGTTTACCGGAATTATTGCAGCTGTCGCCATTCAGGACTATCTCGACGGAAAAATAAAAGTACACGAACAGACGCTTTCCAAAAGGGAGGAAACTTTTGTCAAATATCTAGAGGTCACCAACATCAATGCTGAGCCGGTATTGTTGATGGCAAAGCCCAACAAGGACATTGAAGACATTCTGATCCGTTACACGGAGCAACGTCCCGAAATTGACTTTTCCACCACGCTTAATGTTCGACATCAACTATGGCTTGTGAATGCAAAGGAAGATGTGTCAACGATCGAGAATGCTTACAGAAAAACAGATGCATTATACATCGCCGATGGCCATCACAGAAGCAGTAGCAGTGCGAAACTTTTTTCAAAAAGAAAGGATGCAACGTCAAAGGGTGATGAACCATGGAATCATTGCTTGGCATACATCCTGGATGAAACTAACGTGCGCGTTTATGAATACAACCGAATAGTAAAAGATCTCAATGGATTGAGTGAGCAAGATCTTTTGCATGCACTTTCGCAATCATTTTATATCAATGAAGCCCCGGGTAAATATCGTCCGGCAGGAAAAGGTGAATTCAGTATGTATCTAACTAAGAAGTGGTATGCACTCAACCTGAAACACGCTTCAGAAACCCTCGATGCGCAGCTACTTTCTGATCTCGTTCTTTCTCCCATCCTTAAAATTCTAGACCTCAGAAAAGACAAGCGTATTTCATTTCTTGAGGGTCCCCGAGGTATGGAAGGTTTGAAAGCGGCAGTGGATAAAAACAAAGGTGGTGTAGGATTCGGACTCTTTCCGGTTACCATCGAACAACTCAAGAAAATTGCAGATGCAGGTTTGAGCATGCCTCCGAAGAGCACGTGGGTTGAACCAAAACTTAGAAGTGGCCTTGTTGTTTATGAGTTGAATGATCATGAATAATATTTCTGAAAACATAAAGTCTTTTTTATCACAACTACCCTCCTCCACAAGGCTGATAGCAGTTTCGAAGACAAAACCGATTTCAATGATCGCCAACGCTTACCACTCAGGTCAACGCGCATTCGGTGAAAATTATGTTCAGGAGCTCTGCGAGAAACAACCGGAACTTCCTGCGGACATTGAGTGGCATTTCATCGGGCATCTGCAAACCAACAAGGTGAAGTACATAGCACCATTTGTTGCATGGATACATGCTATTGACAGCGAAAAATTATTGAAAGAGATCGACAAACAGGCCGCAAAAAACAATCGTACTATTGATTGTCTTCTGCAACTGCACATCGCTTCCGAAGAAAGTAAATTTGGTTTTGATGAAGATGAGATCATGTCACTTTGTAAAAAAATAGGCAGCTCAACCTATTCCAGCTTGCGTATTCGTGGCCTAATGGGCATGGCTTCCTTTTCACATAATGAATCAACTATTCGATCAGAATTCAAAACCATTTATCGAATTTTTGACGAACTCAAAAGAACGCATTTTGAAAATCAACCGTTATTTGACCAGCTCTCCATAGGCATGAGCAGCGACTGGAAACTCGCCATTGAAGAAGGAAGCACCATGGTCCGTATAGGTAGCGCTATTTTTGGCCACAGATAACACTTCCATGTCACGCAAAACTTCCATCATATATCTATGTATTGCACCGGCCCTATTTCTATTGAGCTGGTACATTTCCCACACCATGTTCAATGAATTCATGAAAAATGGCGTGGGCAATCAGGCATATCATGGCAAAGAAAGATCGCTTACCTATGCTACAGTATTGACAAGCATATACGTCGTGGCCTTCTTTGTGATCAAGGATCTGTACAGGAAGAAAAAATAGTTTTCGGATTCTGATCCATTTCCCGTTTTAGTCTTACCGGTAACCCTGCTCAGTTTTTTCACCCCTGCCTTGGTCGTTACTTATTCCAATTGGCCATATTGTTATGTCTTGCCATGACAGTTATTAACAAGCCCGAAAAGGTGCAATGGACGCGGTTTATGGAAAGCCGCATGAACACTGTACGCTGAGGCGTTCATGGTTTATGCCTGAATATTTTATCGACATCGTAAATAGATTACAATCTACCGAACATACCTTGCGTCGAAATCAAATCGTACAACCTAAAACGCTATAAAATGGCAGAAGTAAATAAAGAAAAAATGAAAGCCCTTCAGCTTACAATGGATAAGTTGGAAAAAACATACGGCAAGGGCGCAGTGATGAAGTTGGGTGATGCAGCCACGGAACAAATTGAAGTTATTCCTTCGGGTTCTATTGGGCTCGACATCGCATTGGGTATCGGTGGTTATCCGAGAGGAAGGATCGTTGAGATATACGGGCCGGAGTCATCCGGTAAAACAACATTGGCCATTCACGCCATTGCAGAAGCACAGAAAGCCGGTGGTATTTGTGCTTTTATTGATGCCGAACACGCATTCGATAAATTTTATGCAGAGGCGCTGGGTGTTGATACCAGCAATCTTCTGATCTCCCAACCAGATAATGGAGAACAAGGACTTGAAATCGCAGAAAATCTTATTCGTTCAGGAGCTATCGACCTTATTGTGATTGACTCAGTGGCGGCCCTCACACCCCGTGCAGAGATTGAAGGCGAAATGGGCGACAGCAGCGTAGGTACGCAAGCGCGCCTCATGTCCAAAGCACTTCGCAAGTTGACCGCGACCATCAGCAAAACAGGCTGCTGTTGCATATTCATCAACCAGCTTCGCGAAAAGATTGGCGTCATGTTTGGCAATCCCGAAACCACTACCGGTGGAAATGCTTTGAAATTCTACGCTACTGTGCGTATTGATATCCGCAGATCACAGCAGATCAAGGATGGCGAAAATGTTATAGGTAACCGCACCAAGGTGAAAGTGGTGAAGAACAAAGTTGCACCTCCATTCCGCCAAACCGAGTTTGACATCATCTACGGACACGGCATCAGCCGCCTCGGCGAACTAATAGATATGGGTGTAGACTTGACCGTCATCAAAAAAAGCGGTTCATGGTTTAGCTACGGCGAGACTAAACTTGGTCAGGGACGTGATGCCGTTAAGCAATTGCTGGATGACAATCCAGATCTGATGGAAGAAATAGAACGCAAAGTGCAGGAAGCCATTTCAGCAAAGGCATTGGCTACAGCTTAATTTCGGAATCAATATTTTCAAAAGCCGTCTCGACAGAGGCGGCTTTTTTGATCTGGGGTATTGGCAATCAATCTTAACAAATGTATCCAGGTGAAATCACAAATGGCAATGAGCACATTATGGAAGGAATTTCCTGCACGAGCTATACCAATGTGATTTATAAAACAGTCCAATGTTTGAGAAATCATACTGTGGTAAATGCCGATGGATACAAGTGTTTAGTTCAATCTGGCGAAGCAAAGATTGGACTATTACACTTGTCCATTCGGTATTACACTTATCCAATCGGTATTACCTGCGGATACACTTCCCAATGCCCAATACCATGTACCCAATACCACGCACTCACTACCTAAAAAGAAATAATTAAAGCAAGTTTGACAGATGTATTTTTGGCGGCCGGAAAATCATGCGTAGTATGCAATAATTAATGGCCAATATGAAAATACATTTGTTCGTCTCCATCTTGTTTATGTCGGTTGTGTTCGGATCATGCGACCGCACTGTGAAGAGCGAAAAAGCAGGCGAAATTGTGGCTACTGATAAAGATGGCAACCCTGTGAAGATAGATCCAGTACTCCTCGAATTGAATAAGAATATTGCAGATCATCCGGAGGATTACAACAACTATCTGCAGAGAGCTAAATATTACGGACAGCATTCGAAATACGATATGGCTTTTCAGGATATTTCCAGAGCCATCGCTACCGACAGCACAAAAGCGGACATCTATTTATACAAAGGTGAATTATTTTTTCAGCAGGAAAAAGTAAGCGAGTCCTACGACGAGTATATCAACTGCATCAATTACGATTCATTGAATGCAAAATGCCTTTTGAATAAAGCCGGCATTGACATCGTCTTGAAAAATTATGACGTCGCCAGAAATCTAATCAATACCATACTCGCTCATAATGAATACAATGCTGAAGCGTATTACATGCGCGGCAGAATGTATAAGTCAATGGGGGATTCAACACTTGCCGCGTCATCATACAAAACAGCCATTGAAGTGGATCCATCTTATTACGATGCCTACATAGAGGTAGGATTGCTTTATGCGGCTCAGAAAAATGATCTTGCGAAGGAATATTATAACTCTGCCATTGATGTTCGCCCGGGTAGTGTGGAGGCCTGGTACAACAAAGCAATGTATTTACAGGAAACCGGATTCAGGAAACAAGAACGCTATATGGAAGCATTCATGTGTTACGATTCAATTCTTAAGATTGATCCCGGATTCGTTGCAGCGAATTTCAACAAAGGTTATATATGGTTGGAGTTTTTGCAGCAATATGACAGTGCTGCATATTATTTTACGGCTGCACTGGATCGCTTTCCGCAATATTTTCAAGCCTATTACAATCGAGGA
>JAYTMF010000359.1:0-3691 GCA_043728755.1 Flavobacteriales bacterium | reverse complement strand
GATGGCGTAACCTGACTAATCACCAGCGGAGTATTGCCTTTGTTGACGAATCGGTACGAATGCGTCACCTTTTCGCCTATGGCGATCTTTCCAAAATTGAATGAAACGGAATCAAAAGCAATCACAGGAGCATCTGCGGATTCTTCCGATCCTGATGGTGGGAAGTGAATCATGTCTGCTGTGATTTGTCGTTGATCTGTCTGGCAACCGGCAATTCCGAACGCAACTGCAAATACGCAAAGCAAGATTCTCATATCATTCATTTTCATCAAAGTTCGGAAATGATGCGCGATAGTTTTTGCTTTATTGCTCATTAAATATCTTCTCCATCGCTATAAGATCTGCTGAATTCATCGGCATTTAAAAATTCATTTTCTTCTTTGAACATATCGTCTTCTTCTTTTGCATCATCAGTGCTGCCATGCATTGCGTTGAACTCAGCTTCGGAGAATTCTATCCCAAAGAGATCCATTTCTTTCGAATCTTGAGATGGAGCATCACCATAGACCAAAGCCACGCGCGGATATAGGGTGCTGGGTATGTCTTTTTTAACTTCGATCAATTCCACATAAAATATCCACATCTTGAGGAAGTCATACACATATAGAATCTTGTCGGCCGGGTGTTTGGCCATATCCTCAAGTTTAGTCGACTTCATGCTGAGTTTCACCTCTGAACCCATTTCCGTCAAAGGAATTTCAAGACCTTTCTCCCATGTTTCACTGCTCATATAAAAACTCGCCATTTCGCCTACTTCGAAATCAAATGCATCAAGGATGGCTCGGTGAAGATCGTCGAATGTGGCGTCGGTTTCAATTTCAATGTCACGAAAAACGTTCTCTTCCGTATCGACGATCACACGGAACTTGAAAATGTTGACATGAGCGAGCTTCTTTGCCATGGCTATGAATCAAAAAATTGGTCGGCAAACCTACATGATTTTTGGGGAAATGCAGACTTAAATGAGTAACAAAGTCAGGTGTACAATGTCGGCCAACACGCTGAAATCGACGTTTGACATGCGTTTGAAGGCATGCAGCATCTGTTTCCAGTAGTCATAGCATTGCCTGGTTTCTGATTTTGTATAGAATTTTTATTTCATTGGACCTCGCTTTGGGTCAAAAGATTGGGATTCGCTTCGCAATGATTTGCAGCTGTGCTTCCTCATTGATTGACTAATTTCGCAGCCCGAAAATCCGCAAAAATGAAATCTATTGATACCCGTATTATTAAAGTTGTTTTAGCACTGGCTGTGCTGGCATTCAATGTCTACCTCTTCGTCATTGGCAGGTGGGGCTGGGGAATTACTATGATTTTTGTAACTGCCATCATGGTTCTTGTTACACTTCGCAGCATGAAACTCATCATGGTGTTCTTCTATATGCGTCAACAAAAAATGGCAAAAGCGAAGAACTGGCTGACGCGAGTGAATCCTGCACATTTGTGGAAAGGGCAAAAGGGTTATTACTATTTCTTGTTGGGGTCGTCCGAGGTACAAAACAAAAGTCTGGCTCAGAGTGAAAAAAACTTCCGACAGGCTTTGTCACATGGATTGCGAATGGATCACGACAAAGCTGCGGTTTACCTCAATCTTGCCGTGATTTCCGCGAACAGAAGAAAAAAACGCGAAGCCATCACGCATCTCAATGAAGCCAAGAAATATGACACGAAAGGCTATCTGAAGAATGACATCAAACAAATCAGCAAGATGGTGAACAGCATATAGAGTAATTAGTGCAGAGTTGATAGTTCTTGACAGCGCTCTTAAATTCAAGATACTCTTCCCCTTTTGCACTCACACTTCGCACAATAACCAATAACCAATAACTAATAACCAATAGCCACTAATCGGGTCACGCAAGGGAATTTCACCCCTGCGTTCTCACAGAACCATACGTGAACCTCTCGATTCATACAGCTCTTCTTGTTCAATCACACATGTAATACCGAATGGACTATTACACTTGTCCAATCGGTATTACACCAGTGTGGTCTGATCGTAAATTCAAGAAAGTCATAGCTCTATGGATACTTCTTTTTAGATGTATCTTGCAGGTTGACTATTGTGGTCTTCATAAGAAGAAGTGAGAGTTTGCAATCTTGAAATCGATCGCTGATTTGTCGCAAAACAAACTTTGCTTGCTTCTCAGTTTTACAATGCACCATCACATCGTCTGCATAACGCTCAAATGATTTTTCAGAATGGTGTTTGTACTCCACTTATCAAAACAAATATGCATGAAAATGTTGGCAAGCAACGGACTAATGCCACCACGTTCTAGTGTGCCGGTGAGCCTATTGATGCGTTCGCCATTTTCCTTCACAATACCCGCATAGAGCCATCGACTGATGTACAATAAAACCCACTTGTCATTTCAAAAGTATTGAACAGCTTTTATTAGCATGACTTGATCTATCATATCAAAAAAGTTTTTGATGACCAGATCAATTACAAAGTCGTGATTAAAACATTTGCTTCAAGATTTCTTCGCAGCATCAAGACAACTTCTCTTTGGTCGATAACCAAATGAACTGTCATGAAAATGAAGTTTCGATAACTTTTTCAGATGCGCACGCACCACTTGTTGTGCTATGCGATTAAGAACAGTAAGGATACCGAGCCTGCGTGTTCCGCCATCTTTCTTGGGAATGGAAACCTCTTTAAGGGGCTAATTCAGCAGCTGAAGGATTATCCATAAATTCCCTTTTCCAGGTCGAGATTTGATTGGGGTGAATTTCAAACTTTTTGGCCAATTCCAATAATGTCTGCTGTTCTTGTTATGCCTCAATGGCAATAGTCGCTTTAAATTTTGCTATGAATTTTCGTCTCGTCTTTTTCATTTTTATCGGTTTTATTTTTCAAACTTAACCGATGGTCTAGAATATTGGCAGTAATACAGTTGTCATTGAGGTCAAGTTTTAGGTCAGTGGCTTTGTCTTCTCCATCTTGTTCATCAAAAGTTTTTGACCACATCAGTGCGCCATTTGAGCCAGCATATTTTCGAGTAATGAAGTTTTTGTCTTCATTTGTTGTTGTGGTAAATCCACAAACAACTACATCATTTGTCGATGTCAATTCAAGGCTTAATCCTTCATCATTTAAGTTGGCAGTGCCGTTATACGTTTGTTGCCATAGAACCGTATAAGTCGGAGAAAGTTTGATGACTTTAAAATCATACGCGTTGTTGATATTACGAACAGCACCAACAACATAAGTGTTATCGTTCGCATCTATGGCAAGGTCAGCCACTTTATCAATTCCTTCATCATCACCGCCAGTCAATTTTAATCCAAGAAATGCTCCTGTATTTGGATTGAAAAATGTGGTAGCCATTTTCCAATCGTTGACCGACTGTTGCGAAGCCCCAATCACAGAAACTTGTGAATCGGATACCGCAATTCGTGCGGAAATATCTTGCAATCCAACGCTGTTCCAAGTTGAAGCCCATTGTTGCACTCCGCTGCTGTTATACTTTACACATAGAAAATCGCTGAATGTAGAAGTGCCATAACTACCTCCACTCATATAGATATTGTTGCTTGCATCACGCACAACTGAGATCCCTCCGTCAAAGGAGTTGGCTGCTCCGTTGTAGCTTGCGAGCCATTGTTGTACGCCACTGCTATTGTACTTAATCGTTACCGCATTGTAATTCGTCTGACTAATATATTCAGCACCTGTGATGACAAT
>JAYTMF010000358.1:0-4351 GCA_043728755.1 Flavobacteriales bacterium | reverse complement strand
TGTAAACTTCTATTGTCTAATGTAATTCGACAATGCTTTCTCCCTACAAATCATCAAACGGACTTTTGATCTGGCGGATGCCCGACTGGCTAATACCGAATGGACAAGTGTAATAGTCCAATCTTTGTTTCGCCAGATTGAACTAAACACTTGTATCCATCTTCATTTACCACTGTATGATTTCTCAAACATTGGACTGTTTTATAAATCACATGGGTATAACTTCCCGATACAGCCATGTCAGCGAACTTGGTGCCTGCGTTCTTCAAAAGATCCTACAATGACAAAAGAAGGATTATTCCAAATTGGAATAAGGAATTTTTTGATCCTGAGAAGGGATTGGAGCGTAATTATTTATATTCGCTTCACATGTTAGTTCAGACAATTCAAATTGACAGCACTACATGCGAGGAATATGATGATTTGCTCGCTTGTGGTTGGTTTCGTGGCGGTGGTATCATATACCGCAACGAGATTGTGTGCATCAGTGAGCAATTGTATTCTGTGAAGCATATCCGCGTTCCACTGGTGAATTTTACTCCGGGAAAAAAGCACCGAAAGATGCTTCGCAGAAACAAAGAGTTATTCCAAGTGGGAATAAGTGATCCTGAAGTGAATGACCGAAAAGAGGAATTGTACAGCGGACAGCTCAATCGTTTTAAGGCGTTTGTTCATGTCACCCTTGGCGATAACATGAGCGCCGGAAGACATGACGGCGAATTCGAAACAAAGGAATTGTGCGTTTACGATCAGGGTAATTTAATTGCTGTCAGCTATTTCGATGTCAGCACGAAATCTGCGGCGTCGATCATGTGTCTCTTCGATCAATCCTATAAGAAATATAGTCTCGGGATTTATACCATGCTTTTGGAGATGGAATACGCTGCGAGCTTAGGCGTTGAGTATTATTATCCCGGTTATGTGCTCGACCGACCTTCTCCGTTTGATTATAAGTTGACAATTGGTGAATGCCAATGGATGTCGCAAGATGGCGTGTGGCAGTTATTGCGCGATCTGCCGGATATAAAGACGCACGCACAGCATATTCGCGAGAAGATGGCCGAGTTGCAGGTGAAACTCACGCTCCGCGGCTATACTTCTGTTTTCAAGATTTATCCCTACTTCACAGTAGGACAGGTAATGAGAGAACATCCTGATCTGCTTCGGATCCCATGTTTTTATGAAGTCGAAAAGGATGGTGAATCATGGTGCGTTTCGTATGATTCGGAACTCGATCAATTTGTGATTTTTGATACCTGTCTGGCGAGTGAACTGGAGTTTACACAGCATCTCGAATTATCGGATGATTACAGAAATAATGACGTGTATGATTTGAGATTGTTGAAGTCGAATTTTTACAGGCCATTCGAAGAGGAAATTCTTCCCGGTAATTTGCAATCGGAAAATTATTTCGTGAATGAATCTGTATGAAGCAGCGATCAATTGGCTCGAGCAGCACACCCTGCCATGTCCTTTCAAACTGATTACAGGATGTGATTGTCTCGGGTGCGGATTGCAACGCTCTATTCTTCAGTTTTTCCGGGGTGAGGTGCAAGAAAGTATTCACACACATCCCGCCGGAATTCCTATGCTGTTGCTCGTCATTTTTATTTTTCTTCAGTGGAAAATGGAATGGTCATTCTCATCGCGTGTAGTAAACATTACAATGATGACCATTATCCTGCTTTCTTTTTTGCAATATGCTTTGAAATGGAATGCAGGCGCGATTTGTAACTGATAAGTCTGGGGCACTATTTCGGCTTTTCAGGCAAAATAACTTTTGTGATGACTCGTACGTCATAATGACAATTACATTTGTCGCGGGAATGAACAAACTCGTACTCATCATAGTCTTCGCCATTGGATTGACATTTCAATCTGAATCACAATCTCGTGTTGTTCAGGTTTCAGGTGTTGTCGTGGCGACAGATTCGCTTTTACCGGTGCCTTACGCAACGATCTACCGAAGCATAGATCATCGCGGAACCTATTCAGACTACAACGGTTATTTTACAATGCCCGTGGTGTTAGGCGATACGCTTCATTTTGTTTCTATAGGATTGAAAAAATCGTATTACATCATACCTACTGACACCTCGCAACCTCACATTTCGATCGTGCAATGGATGGACGAAGACGAATTGTTGTTGCCAACTGTGAATGTGATGCCTTATCCGTCGCCATATAAACTGCGGACGCAAGTGTTGGCACTTGATCTTCCGGGTGACAGGTATTATAAGTTTGATAGAACAATTGCCGGTGCGGCTAGTTATGATGGATTGCATGATCTTTCTGCTGAAGCATATAGCCAGGCATCGGAAACATTGATAGCGCGTTACACAAGTGGATTTAAAAGTGGAGGAAATCTTCTTGATCCGGCAGCATGGAGTAAGTTCATGAACGCACTCAAAAGCTCAGATCGGGATAAATAGATTTTACCGTCAGCGCTTAGTCTTTATCATAGTCGAAGTCAGTGTCGCGCAAAATTTTCTTCTGACGTAATTGAACCTTGTAATCTTTGAACCGGTCCTTCACATAGATTAGAAAATCATATTGTGTGCTGTTCTTCATGAATTCATCTGATACATTGAGATACGTGATGAAGTCGTCAAATTGATCATTGTCGAGTATGATGATCTCGTAGTCGACGTAATGTTGAAACAATTCTTTGAGTAGATCTCGTTTGCGGTCTTCGTTCCATAACTCCGCAGCTAATCGCTTGGATTGCTCTTTCTTGCTGAATTGCTGATAGAGAAACGTGATCGGACTACTCACTGCATTAATACCGCTGAGCGTATAATCTCCCTCGTTGTATCCCAGTTTTTTGATGTCATCTTGTATGCGTTCAAGATCTCGCTGCGCAAATACTTCGACGCTTGCCAGACGATATGTGCGCGTCTCGATGTATAATTTAATATGGAAGGATTATCCAACAGCTGAATCAGTGAAGGTGATATTTCGTGTGTGAAATCCGAGGGAAGTAATGGCCAATGTGTCCGATCTATTGCAATCGATTGAGAAAGTTCCATCTACTTTGCCGAAATATCCTGTGCGTGATTGCTTGTTGATGATGATCACGTTGGAGATAGGCAAATCCATATCATCTCTAATAGTGCCATTGATAGTGATGCGATTTTGCAATGAATCGACTTGCGCATCAGCGAGCACGGCTCGCAGAGCAATCGTCAAGACAAACGAAATTTTGAAAAGCTTGCTCAAACTGTGATTTATTCTTTATTCGGGGTTCTCCGTCCATTTCAAAAATCTGACCATGAAACTATGACGTTGAATTTGGGCGAAAATTACATTCGTATGAGGGTAAACCTACATCATAGTGTATTTCGTACACGTATATTCGCGCGGCTTAAATAAACCCATATATGTTAACCAGATGAAAAGATTATTACTTCCTCTACTTGCGTTCTTTTTTGTTTCTCAATTTGCCAACGCTCAACTCAAATTCACTTTCGTGAGTCCATCCAATGATCAGATTAAGATCAAGAATTTCGGATCATCGACCATTAATATCAGCACGTATAGATTGTGTGCTTTGTTTGAGTATGTGAATTTGTCTCAAGGCACAGTTTCTATTATTTCAGGTGATTTTAATCTTTCGCCCAATGAGGAGGTTCACTTCACATGGGCTTCGAGCACTGGATTCAATCCAACCTCCAGTGACCTTGGTTTGTTTTTGCCTTCGGGATCCTTCGGGTCGGCAGCCAATATGGTTGATTTCGTTCAATATGGCGGAGCCGGACAAGGAAGAGAAGGTGTAGCCAATACAGCAGGTTTATGGACAGCCGGAACATTCCTCATCGGAACCGGTCCGTGGTATTATATCGGTGATGGCTCAGCCAGTGGCATTACACAATGGTCAGCCAACTTCAACGTGACTACGACCTTCCTCGTGAACATGCAAGATCAAACGATCTCGCCAAATGGTGTACACATTGCAGGAAGTTTTCAGGGATGGAATCCTGCAAGTACTCCAATGACTGACGCGAACACGGATGGTGTTTATGAATACACTGCCACCGTAACTTCAAACACGGTGATCGAATATAAATTTCTGAATGGCAACACTTGGGGAACGCAGGAATTAGTACCAAATGCTTGCGGCATAGATGACAATAATGGTGGTAACAATCGATTGCACAATAGCGGTCTTTTGAACTCAGTGACGGATACCGTTTGCTTCAGCTCTTGCACAAATTGTATCCCGGTTGCTCCGCCCTTACAAGTGAATGTTACGTTTCTGGTGAATATGCAAAACGAAACGGTGTCTCCTAATGGTGTTCATGTTGCAGGTAGTTTTCAAGGATGGAATCCGACAACGTCACAAATGACTGAT
>JAYTMF010000357.1:0-7032 GCA_043728755.1 Flavobacteriales bacterium | reverse complement strand
TCGTCAACTTCACGGTTGAACGATGGATCGATGTCTACACACGCGATATCTACAGAAACATCTTCGTGGATAGTTTGATTCATTGCTTTGAACACAAGGGACTGGTTGTCCATGCATGCGTACTGATGACCAATCATGCGCATCTCGTGGTGAACAGCAATGGCGATAACATTGAGTGGATCATTCGTGACTTCAAAAAATTTACTTCCAAGAAAACTTTTGCTTCTATTGCGGACAACGTTCAGGAAAGCAGAGATTGGATGAACTATTTCTTTACTAGGTCAGGCAAACGAAATGTCATGAACAAGGACTTTCAGTTTTGGCATAACGATTATCATCCAATCCATTGTTGGAAGCGTGAGTTGATCAAACAAATAATACCAATGAGATTTATAAAACGTGCCAATGTTTGAGAAATCATACAGTGGTAAATGCCGATGGATACAAGTGTTTAATTCAATCTGGCGAAGCAAAGATTGGACTATTCACTTGTCCAATCGGTATAATCAACTACATACATCAGAATCCTGTGAGGGCAGGTTTTGTGGAGTATGACAATGAGTGGAAATACGGCAGTGCACGACATTATGTGAATGGGATGGGCATAGTGAAGAAGGAGATGTTGGATTTGATGTGAAAAGAATGGCTGAAAGCCTGCTTTCAGGAGAGGCGCTAATAGCTACTTTGAGGCAGGTGGAGATAAAGGCTGAAAGCTGGCGACGGCACGGGTTACAAACCTGCGCTATTCAAGTCAAACCGGTGCCATTCTATCCCCATCAAAACCAAACCTTCACCATCCGATCTTTCCCTTGCAAATCTTTTAAAAAGCGCCAGTTGACATCACCTTCTGTGTAGAGTAATTCCTCCAGCTCTGGTCTTTTGCTTTGATGAATTTCACACCACAATTCGCCGGTGGGCGAAAGGTGTTTGCGACTCAAGCGAAATATGCGGCGATAGAAAATAAGCGGGTCTGAATCTTCGACAAACAAGGCCTCATAGGGTTCGTATTTTACCACATGTGCATGCATTGCATCCCGCTCTTGCAGTGGAATGTATGGTGGGTTGGAAACGATGATGTCATAGGTCGCTGAAAGTGATTCCGTTAAGATATTCTTGTGGTTGAAGTGTATCTCTGTGCCGCTTCCTCGCGCATTGACGGCCGCTGTTTTTAGCGCTTCTTCTGAAATGTCAATGGCTTCGACATGCGCATTTGGCAATGAAAATTTCAACGCGATCGCTATGCAACCACAGCCTGTGCCAATGTCGAGGATATAGGGTGACGTTCTTTTGTTGCCCGATAGGATGTGGTTGACCAACTCTTCTGTTTCCGGACGTGGTATCAAAACGGATGGATTTACTTCCAGTTTTCTCCCACAAAAAGTCGTATGCCCAATAATATATTGCAACGGCTCGAAGGCCATCAATTTTTTGAGCGCAATATGAAAACGAAGTATTTCTGATTCTGATAATCTTCTGGATGCCTGCAACACCATATCCGTGCGGTTCCATCCAAGGTATTCCCTGAAAAGCTCGGCCACAATATTGGCCGATTCTCTTTCGTCATAGATCGAAAGAAGTTGTGTCATCAGATAATGCTTCAGCGATTGTGTTGAATTATCCGATATGTGCGCGTTCATCTTTGATGACTATTGTTTCACGAAAACTTGATAACCATATGCCGGAAGCTCGTTGTTTCCTTTGGTATAGAGCGTGAGCAACTGACGGTTGAAGATACTGAGAAATTCATCATCGGGCATATCGCCAACGAAGTCGACGCTCTGTGGCTTGTCAGAAAAATTCAGAAGCACAACCACCTGATTGTTATCTTTTGTTCTGGAGAAACAATAGAGCACATCATCGCTGCTGGTTTTGATCTTTTTGAATTGCCCGCCATACTCACCATTCCACATAGCGGAATTGTCGTGATGAAGATGAAGTAGCTTGCTGTAAAAGTCTTGGTATTTATAATCGTTCCAATTCACGGTGTCCTTCTCAAAGAAGCGGAGGCGATGCGCCTTTCCGTCGGGGTATTGCTCGCCGCCTTCTTGTCCTGAATATAATAATGGCATTCCCGCAATGGTGAATGCAAGTACGTCCATCACCTCACGTGCATTACCGAGTCTTTCATAGCCCGTTCCATTCCACGAATTTTCGTCGTGATTGGTGGTGAAATACATTCTGTATGCACTCACTGGAAAGGCGGTGTCCTGCTTTGCCATGTAGGTGTCGAGCTCTTTCAATTTCTTTTTGCCTTTGGCGATCTCGTTGGTAATGTGCATGAATTCCCACGCATAACTCATGTCGAATGCTTTGAGGTGGTGCTCTTTCTTTTCTGCTTCTGCCAGCATAAAAACAGGCTTGATGCTATCGAGTGCATTGCGTGCTACATCCCAGAAAGGTGTCGGAACTTTTTCTGCCACATCGCAACGGTATCCGTCGATGTCGCAATCCTTCACCCAGAATTTCAATGCATCGATCATGCCTGTCCAAAGTGAATCTTTGCTGTAGTCGAGCTGTGCAACATCTGTCCAGTCTGTGCCAAGTGGAGGTTGTATCTTACCGGCTGTGTCGAGCAGATAATAGTTGAGGTGTTCTTGCGTCCACTTATTGTCGAACGAGCTGTGATTAGCTACCCAGTCAATGATGATTTTCATGCCATTGTCGTGCGCTGTTTTTACAAGATGTTTGAACTGATCCATGGTGCCGTAATTTGGATTCACTGCCGTATAGTCTTTCACACTGTAATGACTTCCCAATCCGCCCTTTCTGTTGATCTCGCCGATAGGATGAATAGGCATCAACCACAGGATATCCACACCCATCGACTGCAAGCGAGGAATGTCGGATTCGAATGCGGCAAATGTTCCCTCCGGTGTGTGCTGACGAATGTTCACTTCATAGATAGTGGCATTCTGCGACCAATCGGGATGGTGCAACACTTTGGTGATCGAGTGGCCTTTTACTTCTGCGTTTCCGGTGTGTTGATGGCTGCCTTCACCGCAACGGCAAAAAAGGATAGTAGCTATGATCAGTAATGAAAAATGTTTCATCGTTGAATGGTTTTTTGGTGCGGCAAATCTAAGTGTCAATCTTTCACCAAGTTTAGAATTAGACAATTTCGAATGCGATGATCTTTCTGTCATCACCACAACTGATCAACGATTGTTTGTTGATGAGAAGTCGATTCACGGAGTGTGTATGTCCTGTTGCTCCAGGCTCTATGCGCTGCAAGGGATCGAAAGTCATGGCATCCCAGATCTTGATTGTTTTGTCTCTACTGCACGTCGCCATCATCTTTCCTGTATCATCGAAGACGATGCTGTAAATGGCAAAAAAATGCGCGGGTATAGCAAGCACTTCCTTATAAGCATCAGCAATATTCCAGCACCTGAGGTGTGCGTCCTTGCCACCGGTGACAAGCACTGGTTTCGTGGGATGCCAGGCCACAGCTGTGCAGCCATCTTTGTGCGCATCGATGGTTGCGATTTCATTATAATAAGAATGATCAAGCACGCGCAGTTTTCCATCGCCACATGCGATTGCAATTTTATTGTAATCGGGTGAGATAGCTAACTGACGAATCTTTTCTTCACACAGAGGAATATTTCGGATGAGTTCAAGATCAGGTAAGCTCCAAACACTGAGCACACCATCGCCACCGGCCACAAGCAACACGTTGTCTTCTACATGAAACGCAAAATCATAAATGCCTTTGGTGTGATGAAGAATGTGGCGGATTTCTTTTTTGTTCTCAAAGTCGATCATGTGCATTTCACCCAGTGAATTTCCTACAATGAGCAATTGGTATTTATCAATGAAAATGGCCGAATACGCGGGCTTCATGAGATTCACAGCAAATGGAAGTTGAACTAAATCGTCAAATTTCCATTGCACCACGAATTGATCACCGGAAACGGTAAAGAAGGTGTCCCCAGGACCTTTTACAATGTTGTAAACGGCGGCCGAGTGCGCGCTGATGGTGTGTCGATGAATAATTCTCAAAGTCACTTGGCTGTTACAAAGAAAGGAAAGCACGCCCCCGAATGCATCGTTTATCTTTGGCGCAAAATTGCAATTCCGTTGTGTCGTATCCGTATCGGGCGACAATCGAATGTCACCGTGACAAGCAATGAAGCAACGATTGAAAGTGTATTTATGAGTCAACCATCTATTCCAAAGGGCACGCGTGATTTCTCTCCTGAGATCATGACAAGGCGCAATTATATATTCGGTGTCATTCGCAAAACCTTCGAACGATTCGGATATATGCCACTGGAAACACCAAGTATGGAGAATGTGGAAACTCTTACCGGCAAGTACGGCGACGAAGGTGATAAACTCATTTTTCGCATTCTGGATAGTGGAGAATATTTGAAGGATGTGAACGACACAGATCTTCAAGCACGCGATCAATCTGTGATCACAAAAACAATTTCTGAAAAGGCATTGAGGTATGATCTCACTGTTCCGTTTGCGCGTTTCGTGGTGATGCACCAACACAAAATTGCATTTCCGTTCAAGCGATATCAGATACAACCGGTGTGGCGCGCTGATCGTCCTCAGAAGGGACGTTATCGCGAGTTTTATCAATGCGATGTAGATGTTGTCGGAAGCGATAGCCTCGTGAATGAAGTGGAGTTGATACAACTGTGTGATGATATACTTAGCGACCTGCGCGTGCCTTCTGTGATTAAACTGAACAACAGAAAAATATTGACGGGCATCGCAGAAGTTGCAGGTATCGCAGATAAAATGATGACGATGACTATCGCTATCGACAAGCTCGATAAGGTTGGTGAAGATGGTGTAGCTAAGGAAATGCTTGAACGTGGAATAGGCGAGGAAGCAGTGAAAATTATTTCAGGTTTGTTCAAACTCAGCGGTACGAACGATGAAAAGTTGAACACCATTGAATTGATGATGGCGCATTCGGAAATGGGTATGAAGGGTGTTGCAGAATTGCGATCGATATTCAACGATGTGAAGGAGATTGGTCTTCGCGATTGCGAAGTAGAACTCGATATCACGTTGGCGAGGGGACTCAATTATTATACTGGCGCCATCTTCGAAGTAAAAGCTAAGAATGTGCAGATGGGAAGCATTTGCGGTGGAGGTCGTTATGATGATCTCACCGGAATCTTCGGACTTCCAAACGTTTCCGGCGTGGGTATTTCATTTGGTGCAGATCGCATTTATGATGTCATCACTGAATTGAATCTTTTCCCCGAGAATGTAGCAGGAACAACTCGTTTGCTCTTCGCCAATTTTGGTAAAGCTGAGGAGTTGCACTGTATGAAATTGTTGCGGAATGTGCGCGCAGAAGGAATCAACGCGGAGATCTATCCTGAAGCGGCCAAAATGAAAAAACAGTTCAAATATGCAGATGATAAGAACATTCCATTCGTTGCCATCATCGGTGAAGAGGAGATGAAAAATGATCAGGTTTCACTGAAGGATATGAAGAGCGGAGAACAGTGGAAGATGACTTTGAATGAGCTCATTCAGAAGTTGAATGCAAATGGAAAACAGCAAACGTCGAAATGAATTTCAACAAGGTTAGCCCAACGGACATTGAATTTTTTACTAGCGCAATCGGCCAGAGCAATGTTTTTACAGATAGCGAAAACTTGCGCAAATACGGCAAGGATGAAACGGAAGATCTTGTACATGCACCGGAAGTCTTGCTGAAGCCTGAGACGGCGAAGGAAGTTTCTATTATACTCAGACATTGTTCGGAGAAGAATATTCCTGTTACGCCCATTGGTGCCCGCACAGGGTTGAGTGGCGGCGCCTTGTCTGTTCATGGCGGTGTTGGACTGAGTATGGAGAAGTTCAACAAGATCATCGAAGTCGATTTGAAAAATCAGCAACTCATAGTCGAACCCGGCGTTATAACACAAGTGTTGCAAGAAGAAGTTGCGAAGCATGGGCTTTATTATCCACCTGACCCAAGCAGTCGTGGCTCTTGTTATATCGGAGGAAACCTCGCAGAGAATGCCGGAGGTCCGCGAGCAGTGAAATACGGCGTGACAAAAGATTTCGTGCTCAGTCTTGAAGTGGTACTTCCCAACGGAGAGATCATCGAGACCGGAGCGCGGACATTGAAGAATTCTACCGGTTACAATCTGACGCAATTGATGGTGGGCAGCGAAGGAACATTGGGCGTCATTACCAAAGCAGTGTTGAAGCTTGTTCCAATGCCGAAACATCAACTCCTCATGTTGGTGCCATTTTACTCCGAAGAAAAAGCCTGTGAAGCAGTGAGTGCCATTTTTCGTGCAGGCATCACTCCCAGTGCGTTGGAATTTATGGAACGCGACGCCATTGACTGGGTGTTGCGCTTTGTAGATGATGTCAATGTGCCGATTGAACCGGAAGTTCGCGCACATCTTTTGATTGAAGTAGATGGAAATCACATGGAAGGATTGATGATCGAGTGCGAAAAGATCTCTGAAGTTGTTTTGCTGTATGAGGCAGGCGAGGTGCTCTTCGCCGATGATGAAGCGCAGAAAGCACAACTGTGGAAATTGCGTCGGAAAGTCGCGGAAGCGGTGAAGTCAAACAGCGTTTACAAAGAAGAAGATACTGTGGTACCGCGCTATCAATTGCCCGCCTTACTCAAGGGTGTAAAAGACATTGGCAACAGATTCGGATTTAAATCGGTTTGTTATGGTCATGCAGGCGATGGGAATCTGCACGTCAACATCATCAAAGGCGAATTGACCGATGACAAATGGGAGAATGAATTGCCAACGGCCATTCGAGAAATATTTGAACTATGTGTCGGGCTGGGTGGTACGCTGAGCGGCGAACATGGAATAGGACTGGTTCAAAAGAATTATATGGACATCGCATTCAGCGATGCAGAAATGCGCCTGATGGTGTCGATAAAATCGGTGTTTGATCCCAAGGGCATACTCAATCCAGGAAAGATATTTCCGGATGCAAAACATGGAATTCATTGATTCTACAAGCGGAGCAATTATTCTTGTATATCAATGTCTGGATTTGCTCATTTCAATTATATTCGCT
>JAYTMF010000356.1:0-2693 GCA_043728755.1 Flavobacteriales bacterium | reverse complement strand
GTCAGGTGATGCGTATGTGCATCAAAGAAAAAGGGCCGCGTTTGCGACCCTTTCATTATTGTGTTTTGTGTACTTTGTTTTTTTAAGTAGATGTTTGTTAGAGATTATCCTATTGCATCGTCTTTTCTCTGTGCTTGTCTATTTGTCTCTTCAAGGCATCTACAGCATCATCTGTCGCTTCTTCAAACGACTTGCATTGTTTTTTAGCAAAAAGATCTTTTCCCGGGATGGAAATTTTCACCTCCGCTATTTTGTTTTCATTCACATCTGATTTATCAAGTCTCAGGAAGACTTCGCTCCTGATTATCCTGTCGTGAAACATGGCCAATTTCTGAAGACGTTCTTCTACGAACTCGATCAACTTCTCGTCTGCGTCGAAATGAATGCTTTGAACTTTTACTTGCATAATTGAATTTTTAAGGATTTAACTTCAGTTATTACGTGGATGCATCTTTTGATGGATGCCTTTTAGTTTTTCTATGCTGTTGTGAGTGTACACTTGCGTAGCCGCCAGACTTGAATGTCCTAAGATTTCTTTGATGACGTTTAGATCGGCTCCGTTGTTCAACATATGCGTTGCAAAAGTGTGTCTCAGTACATGCGGACTTTTCCTTTGAATGGTACTTACCTGCGAAAGGTAGCTTTTTACCGTCAAGTAAACAAAGGTTTTGGTTATTTTTTTTCCTTTATCCGAAACGAATAAGTGGAAGGTCTTTTCCTCTTGGTGCTCCTTGTTTCTTAATTCCTGATACATCTTCAATTTCAACATCATGTCTTTTCCGATGGGTACATATCGCATTTTATTTCTCTTTCCCAAAACCTTGATCTGACCCTGATAAAAATCTACATCACTGTCTTTGAGGCCGAGCAATTCTGCCTGTCTTATACCTGTCTCGTACAGCAGGGTTACGATAAGTTCATTTCTTAGAAGCGAAAATTCTGTTTTTCTATCTTGTATTTGACCCGACTTGATTTTCGTTCTCAGCTCATAAAGGGCCATAGCTGATTTTTCATCCACAAAAACAGGCAGCCTGCTAGGTAGTTTCGGTTTGGAAATGTTGCGTGCCGGATTTTGAGCTTGGTGGCCGGTTTTAGACAGAAAGCGATAAAACGCGTTGATTGAGGACAGCTTGCGGTGAATGGATCTCGCCTCGTATTTTTCTTCCATCATTTCCGCCATCCACGATCGCACCATCGGCTGTGATACTTCCGACGGCTCTGTGACATTGAATTGCCTTTCGCAATAGGCAGAAAATTGCGCCAAATCGGTTCCATAAGATGTTATGGTATGAATTGAACTGCGTTTTTCAGTTTGAAGATATGTAAGGAACTTCCCAAAATCCACCATAGCAAAAAGGGTGAAATTTCAGTTACAACTGAAACTTCACCCTGAATATTGTGAACAAAGCTTTGTTCTTACGACTCTTCTCTTCTCAGATCAGAAATGTAGACTGCTTTCTTAATAACGTCTCTTCGGGTCACACTTTTCTTTTTGTATGCCTGACGATTGCGCAATTCTTTTACAACACCTGTCTTCTCGAATTTCTTCTTGAACTTCTTGAGTGCTCTGTCAATGCTTTCGCCTTCTTTTACTGGAATGATCAACATAATGGATATACCTCCTTCAATTTGGACGGCAAATCTACGTGAGTACTTAGGTGAATACAACTTTTTTATGCAGAAAAAAAGATTCAGCCATACACCTCTTGCGAATACCTTCAATCGTTGGAGATTCCAACCTTTTTGCCCACGTATTTGTTCTCGGTAAGCTCTGTCACCATCATGTCCGCGAGATCTCCGGTAGTGATGCTCCAGCCTTGTGTGGGGTAGGAGTCTTGTGTTTTGTAAACGCCCGTGCGTTCTCCGTCTTTGATCATCGGAGGGCAAACAAAAGTGACATCATTCCTACTCGTCAATAAAGCATCCAGCACTCTTATGTGGGCTTGCGTCATTTCAACATATTCGCGAGGAAAGGTTGCTGTTTCATAAACCTTCACGTGCTCACTGGCCTGCAATGCTCCGATTCCGCCAATCGCTACGATCCGTCTTACCTGATGTTCACGCATGGCATTGATGATGTGATTCATGAACACCAGCCTATGGGAAAGCTCATTCGAACTCAGACATGAAATGACTGCTTGCTGTCCTTTCATGTGCCGCGAAACATCCTGCTGCTTCAATGCATCGCCTTGCACTACCGTTAGATTCGGATGTATCAGTGAAATGTCTTTGATGTTGCGGACAAAAGCAGTCACTTTGTGTCCTTTTTCTAGCGCACGTTTTAATGTTTGTGAACCCACACGACCATTTGCGCCTAAGATGATTACGTTCATAATGTAAACTTTGCTTGAATTTGATTGTTCAAACATAGCAATTCGCCACTTGACTTCCATAGTGATTGCTCAATGTTTTTCAAAACTCATTTTATACCGAATGGACAAGTGTAATATTCCAATCTTTGCATCGCCAGATTGAACGTAACACTTGTATCTATCTGCATATACAACTGTATGATTTCTCAAGCATTGGCATGTTTTAGAAATGACATTGGTATTAAAGGCGGTTTCAACTTTAGTTTCGCCAATCCATGATTTCTGATAAAAAAGCAGTACAGGATTTTCTCAGGCTCCTCTCGGTTCACGGTATTGAGCATGTTATCATTACTCCGGGCTCGCGCAATGCGCCTTTCTCAC
>JAYTMF010000355.1:0-2623 GCA_043728755.1 Flavobacteriales bacterium | reverse complement strand
GTGCGACAAATAATTGCTTTTCACTCGATGGTGTATCTCTTGCTAATTTTGATCTCACAACATGAAGCTCAATTCTCCTCAAACGTTATCGCAAATTGCTGCGCTCATCCATTGTAAATACGATGGGCCGGATGATTTTTTGGTGACCGGCATCAATGAGATCCATAAAGTGGAAGCGGGTGATCTCGTTTTTGTTGATCATCCTAAATACTATGAGAAGGCATTGAATTGCGCTGCCACAATCGTCCTCATCAATCAGCAAGTGGAAAGACCGGAAGGGAAGGCATTGATTTTTTCTGATGATCCATGTCGCGATTATAATTTTCTGACCCGCCATTTTTCTCCATGGAAAATGCCGGAAAGCAATCGCGGTGTTGATTTGAGGATCGGTGACGATTGCCAAATTCATCCGAGCGTGATCATGTCAGAACACATTACGATTGGTGACAGATGCATCATTCATCCCGGAGTGGTGCTTTACGACAGTGTACACATTGGAAATGATTGCATCATACATGCGAATGCTGTTATAGGAAGTGATGCTTTTTATTATAAATCACGCCCTGCCGGAAGAGATAAAATGCATTCCTGCGGCAGTGTCGAGATCGGTGATCGCGTGGAAATTGGCGCTGCATGCACCATTGATCGCGGTGTTTCCGGAGATACCAGAATTGGCGACGGAACAAAAATGGACAACCAGGTGCACGTGGGTCACGATACTGTGATCGGAAAGAATTGCCTCTTTGCTGCGCAAGTGGGTATAGCCGGTTGCGTGGTGATCGAAGACAACGTTATACTCTGGGGTCAGGTTGGTGTGCCCAGCGATCTCTTGCTGCGCAAAGGATCTGTGGTACTCGGGCAGAGTGGCGTATTCAAAGATACCGAAGAAGGAAAATCATATTTCGGAAGCCCGGCAGAAGAAGCGCGCGTCAAATGGCGGGAATTGGCCATCATTAAGAAATTACCCGATCTCGTTAAAAAACTTTCGCTTTGATATTGTTCATTTTATTGATCTTCATGATGTGAAATTGCTGAAGAACATGTTCAATTTTACACCTCCGCCAGCATCTCATGACTCAAACAAGCCGACTTACTGAAAAACTCCGTCAGCGCGATTTTAAATTGAACGCGTTACTTGAGATCACCACAGCGATCAATGAAAATTTGAGCGTCGACAGATTATTGGAAGAATATGAAAAGGTGTTGCGCGAAAAATTACTCATTGAAAAACTTATACTCTTCACGCGAGAAGAAAAGTGGAAATGCATTTTGAAGTATGGCGTGAAGGATGTTGAAATTCACGACATCTCAGATGAAACATTTTTTCGTCAGCAAAACGAAATTACCTTGACGACGGAAATGACCAGTGAAGCGTTCGACCTCACCATTCCTGTGTTGCAGAACGATGAGCCCATTGCATACTTACTGGTTGGTGATCTGGGTGAACAGGTTATTCGAATTTCACCGGTCATCAAGCACATGAAGTTTATTCAGACCCTCACCAATGTGTTGGTAGTGGCCATTCAAAACCGTAAACTCCAGGAAGAAAGTTTGCGGCAGGAACTTGTGAAAAAGGAACTGGAACTTGCTGCAGAGATGCAGGCGATACTTCTTCCGCATAGTCTACCCAAAAACAGCAGCTATGAGGTAAGCGCTTTTTATAAAGCTCATCAGCAAGTGGGCGGCGATTATTATGACTTTATGGAACTCAATGACGATGAAGTGATGCTTTGCATGGCGGATGTGTCAGGCAAGGGTGTGAGCGCAGCATTTCTCATGGCTAATTTTCAAGCCTACCTCAGATCGATTTTTGCATACCGCAACGGTGACCTTGTTGAAATTGTACGTGAGCTCAATGAACGTGTAATGCAAACAGCTCTTGGTGAAAAATACATCACGCTCTTTCTCGCTGTCTACAGAAAGTCTACGCGAATACTCAATTATATCAATTGTGGTCACAACCCTCCCATAGTAGCAGATCCTCATGGATATACCCAGGTGCTTAAACATGGAACGATAGGACTGGGAATGTTCGAATCACTTCCTAAAGTACTCGAAGGCGAATTGAGACTTGATCCGGGTGCGGTGCTCGTTTGTTTCACGGATGGACTTGTTGAAACAGAAAATGCAGACGATCAGGATTACGGAACGGAAAGATTGGAGAAGCTCGTACTCACTTACTTCAAGGACGGCATGGCTGAATTGAACAATACCATTCTTCAATCGCTCAACGAGTTCAAAGGCGACGCTCCCTATAATGATGATATCGCTATTCTGAGCTGCCGCTTCTTCTAAAACTTCACCATTACTTTCGCACAATGCTGCTCAATCGAATTCATTTTTCGAAAGTCATCCGTTCTTTTAATCTGTTTGCATCAGATGATATAGTGCTTGTTGCAGTGAGCGGCGGTATCGACAGTGTGGTGCTGTGTCACTTGTTACACGAATTACAACAGCGCTTTTCTATTGCGCATGTCAACTACGGATTGCGAGGCGCAGAAAGCGATGGAGACGAAGAATTTGTGCGTTCACTCGCCGCTCAATTAAAAGTAGATTGTTTTGTTCATCGTGAAAATCGAAATGCCGAAGAAGATATTCCATCGGGAATTCAGGAATGGGCGCG
>JAYTMF010000354.1:0-2493 GCA_043728755.1 Flavobacteriales bacterium | reverse complement strand
GTACCTACAAACACATCTGCTACTCTGCTTCCAGTCATATCAAATACTTCGCGTATAGTTTTGGCTGCGTTGTGTGCAAAGAATGCAAACATTGTCTTTTCTGTAGCCGGGTTAGGATAAACAGAAATCGAACTCATATCCTTATGTGTACTTCCAATAACCTCTATCACGAATCGGCCTACTAACATTTTTACAATTTTTTCGAAAAGTTGTTCGATGTTCATTTTGACGAAGTATTCGACGAAATGAACTATCGCGATTCATAAAACAGGCTATTGGAAGTGCCCTTAAACGCATTATTCAAAGTCGTAATCACGACAGGAGCGTTAATCTGTCCAGCTGATCCGGCAAAGCTGATTGTCTGAATGCACGTGTTGGAATTACCCGAGCAATCAATGGCAGTCCACTGACGAACAATGTAATAATCAGGGCAGCAATCCAGTTCGAATGCAAAGTCACCAGCACCGGAAACAGAATTGTAGTTGAATATTCCGCTGTAGCTGAACCAACCCTGAAGCCATTGTCAACACCATTGTAATTGTTAGCACCGTCACCCAACTGGAAACCGAAGTAGTTGTTGGCAGGAGCATGCACCCTGTTCAAAGAAGAACCTGCATATGCACCGAAACCAGTCAACTCAGCACCTTCACCAACTTGCATCAGGAAGTATGTCCATGCAGTGTGGTTAATAGCTTCACCACCACAATCGGCTTTGAAACCTGTAGGGAAGCTTTGTGATCTCCACTGGCTCCAGTCCCATTCCACCTGCGAATCAAACATCCACGAACCAACCATTTGCAGGATTCAAAACGTTGATGAGTGCGGCCTGAAGATGAACAGATCCATTAGGATACTGAACAAGACTACCGGCAGAAAGTGAATACCATGGTACAATTTTCTTCCGCCCAAGCTTGGCATTCTGGCTCGAATCTGAGCAATCAGATCCAACACCATTGCCACATCGGTTGACTTTATTCGCTTCCTTTTGATAATTTTGAAATAGACCTGTTACGAGTAGCCAAGCAGTTCACAAAGAGAATCTATTCTGGCTTTTGATTCCTTCTCCATGTGTCTAAAGACTGCTTGGCTCCAGACTTTTTTCTGATCGATATATTGCAGCGTTCATCAGCTACTTCAATCATCGTTTCAAATAGCCCAGAACGAAGCTTGGATCGCTCAAGTTCCTTCTGAAGATCTTTGATCTTCGCCTGAAGTTGCTCAATTGTTTCCTTGTCAGTTGATACCGATTGGACAAGCGTAATAGTCCAATCTTTGCTTCGCCAGATTGAACTAAACACTTGTATCCAACGGCATTTACCACTGTATGATTTCTCAAACATTGGCCTGTTTTATAAATCACATTGGTATAACATAGGTGGTAAACTTAAATCAGGATATATAAGTTCGGTAAACTCATCACCGAAGCGTCTAATCCAATCGGCAATTGCACTTTTACAACACATCATAGATCCTACGAGCCGCTTCTTTACTGGTTCTTCCATTCAAAACCTCCAAAACAACTTTGGGTTTGAAGTCAATTGAGATTCTCCGATTTGTTTTTTCCATAGTCCGTCTTTTTGTTGACTTTTCAACAGTAAAAACAGTCCACTTTTTTCAGGACGAGACACTATGAAAACAGGACGACAATTAAACCGATACCCCAATAATCCTATCCTCTCAATTCCCATAATTAAACCTCGGGTTCACCACATTGTTATAGATCGATCCGAAGCGATAATTCAAGCCTAAGTATGTGCTGAAATTATAATCCGTTTGCAATTCCTTTTGTTGCAAGAGCACTTCAGCATCGGAGGCGTCCAATTTGCGGATATTGATCTGGTCGCGCACGACGTTGAAGTTCGCATAGGCGCTGATAGAAAGGCCCTTGAAGACGCGAATCTCGAGATTCATCCATCCGCCATACCGGTACTTTGAAGCGTCATTCAAGAATGATGTTGCGGAAAAGCCGCTTCCAAAGCTTCCCCATTTCTGCGTGAAGGATGAACCCATATTCACACCATGAATAGGAATCAATTGCTTTGATTTATCGAAAATAGTAGTGTCTTGAAAATCGTAATACGCTCCTCCGATATAATAATAGATGGTGAACAGTTTTGTCTGTGCCTTCTGATATGGAAATATATCATACTCAATGGCCACTGTTGAACTTTGGAAGTGATCATAATTGCTGAAATCACTCCTTGTTACGCTGTTGAATGAGCCAGCGGACCAATGGTCGCTTAAAGAATGTACATAATCCAGATTTCCATATTGGCTGCGCAGCACATACGATGATTTCTCACCATCGTAATTGAACCGTTGTTCCGAATAATTCATTCCGGTTGAAAAGTTGAGCTTGTGGCCTTCCTTCACTTGTGAGGCTGAAATGTTGCCGTTGAAATATCCGCTTTGAAAAACTTTTTGTGCATCGATATTGCCATTGCCGCTGATCCTGAATATCCAGGCATTCCATGGATCATCTTTGGGATTGCT
>JAYTMF010000353.1:0-1025 GCA_043728755.1 Flavobacteriales bacterium | reverse complement strand
ATCGAGTATGCATATTGCAGTGGATGTTTTTAGCAAGAAACCTGAGGCGTCGGAGTACATTCACAATACACATTGTGTGATCATTTTTGTGGCACTGGATGAGAGTGGAGAAGCACGCAAAGTGCCGGAGTACATTCCTGTTGGTGAGGAAGAAGATCGTTTGCAGCAATACGCGCTTCGCCTTGTGGAATTGCGAAAAGACATCACCAGAGAAATGGGTTTGCGCAAGGGATAAGTTAGTATAGGCATGTCAAATAAATCACTCATCATATTGCGTGGATTACCCGGTAGCGGAAAATCGACATTGGCAAAACTTCTTGCAGAGGGAAGCAATGATCCCGTTTTTTCCATCGATGATTTTTTTTATGATGCAACGGGGAATTATATTTTCGATTTCAAACGAAACCATGAAGCTTATGCGCATTGCGAGCGTCGCACGCGCGAAGCGATGCAGTCCGCTGTTGAGAAAATTTTCATCGACAATACATTCACAATAGAGTGGGAGATGGAGCCCTATTTCAAACTGGCGAAGGAGTTTGAATATGATGTGCACGTTATGACGATTGAACATCGCCACGAAGGAAAAAACGCGCATGATATTTCAGATGAACAGATTGAAAGAATGCGCGCGAAATACAAAGTGATCCTTTGACCCATGTTTAGAAACAAGTCGAGATGAACCTTTAACGACCTGACTTGTTGTTGACACACTAATTTCGCAATTACAAATTACACATGAAAATTATTTTTTTCTCCATCCTGTTTGTCGCAGCAGTTGCTGCCACAATGGGTTTTCGCTACAAAGTGTCAAAGAATAAAGCAGCGAACATTGCGGCTACACCTCATTCATTTTATGAATTGTCGTACGCAGACATCAACGGCAAAAACGTGAAGATGTCTGAATACAAAGGCAAGTATGTATTGATTGTGAATGTTGCAAGCAAGTGCGGAAACACTCCTCAATATAAGGCGCTGGAAAGTTTGTACAAGAAGTACAATGACCAGTTGGTGATTATCGGCTTCCC
>JAYTMF010000352.1:0-2669 GCA_043728755.1 Flavobacteriales bacterium | reverse complement strand
TGGGACAATGACGGATTCAACGGTTCGAAATCTTCAACAACAGGTATTCGTGAATATGCAGTGCCCACAGATACAGAACTTCAGGATAAACTGGATCAGCAAAATGAAAACATCAAGGATAAACTTGAGCAAAGCATCAAAGATGCAAAGGACCTAGAAAAGCAACTTGAAGAGATGCGTCGTCAGCTTCTGGAAAAAAATGAGATGAACTGGCAGGACAAGAAAAAGCTTGAAGAAATGATGAAGCGCCAGGCGGAATTGCAAAAACAAGTTGAAGAAATACAACGCGAAAACATCAATAAAAATCAACGAGATAATGAATTCAATCAGCCTAACGAAAAACTGAAGGAAAAACAAAAACAACTAGAAGATCTTATGCAGCAAGTGATGACTCCCGAGCTTCAAAAACTCATGGATGAAATGCGCAAGCTGATGGAAGAGTTGAATAAAGATGAGATCCAGAAAGAGCTTGATAAAATGGATCTCAACAATGAAGATCTCGAAAAGGAATTGGATAGAGCTTTAGAACAGTTCAAGCAATTGGAGTGGGAACAAAAGATGGAGAAGTCCATAGACAAGTTGCAGAAACTTTCTGAAGAGCAGGAAAAACTCTCCAACGAAAGTGAAAAGAAAGATTCTAAAAGTGAAGAGCTGCAAAAGGAACAAGAAAAACTCAATGAGAAATTCGATGAGTTGAAGAAAGAAATGGATGAGGCTGATAAACTCAATGAAGAGCTTGAAAATCCCAACCCAATGCCCGACACGGATAGTCAGGAAAAAGAAATAGATCAAGACCAACAGAAGAGTTCTGATGATTTGGATAAAAATAAAAAAAGCAGCGCATCAAAATCTCAGAAAAGCGCTGCACAGAAGATGAAGAAAATGGCTGAGTCCATGGCTCTTGCTATGGAGTCTGGTGAAGAAGAACAACAAGAAGAGAATATAGAATCACTGCGGGCATTGCTGGAAAACATCATCACACTAAGTTTTGATCAGGAGTTGCTCATGTCAAAATTCACTGCGATCGATCAGAAGGACCCATACTATAAAAAACTTGGTCATACGCAACGCAAGTTGAAGGACGATGCTAAAATGGTGGAAGACTCTCTGTTTGCACTCAGCAAGCGCGTACCTCAAGTCAGTGCAGCAGTCAATCACGAAATAAATCTGGTGAATGAAAATATGGAAAAGGCGCTAGCGGGAATTCCCGAAAGACGCACACCGGAGATTACTACATCGCAGCAATATGTTATGACCAGCTTCAACAATCTTGCGCTCATGCTTGATGAAGCTTTAAAACAAATGCAACAACAATCCGCAAACAGCAAACCAGGTAAAGGCAGTTGCAACAAACCGGGAGGCAGTGGCAGCAAACCTAAGCCTAGCGCTGGTGAATTGAAAAAAATGCAAGAAAATCTTGCCAAGCAACTCGACGAGATGAAGAAGCAGGGGAAAAACAAAGGTGAAAGCAAGGGTCAAGGACAAGAGTCGAGTCAAAAACTAGCTGAAATGGCTGCCAAACAAGCCGCGATTAGAAAAGCCGTTGAAGAAAAGGCTGCAGAATTGAATCAGGATGGCAGCGGCAACGGCAATGAACTCAAGGAGATTTCAAAACAAATGGAGGAACTTCAGCGTGACATTGTCAATAATCAAATTGATGAAGAATCCTTGCGCCGGCAGAAAGACATCGAAATTCGCTTGTTAAAGGCTGAAGAAGCTGAGCGTACACGCGAGAAGGACAATGAACGGAAGAGCAACGAATCACGCGAGCATCCCACGTCAAATCCAATGAAATATGCAGATTACATGAAACGGAAAGAACAGGAGACTGAACTGTTGAAAACTGTTCCGCCTTCACTTAAACCATACTACAAGGAAAAAGTAAATTCGTATTTCAATAAATTAGGCGCCCAATAACCCAAGCACAAACATGGCATCTGTAAAAAGAACTTTGAAGTTTCCTTCCGTTCTGGAAAACATTAATCTGGCGGAACGTCTCATCGACGACGTGGTGGCCGAATACCACGTCAAGGAAGACTACTATGGCGAATTACTCATTGCCATGACGGAAGCTGTAAACAATGCAATTGTTCACGGTAATAAGCTGGATATATCCAAACAAGTTACCGTCACTTTTGACATTGCCGATGAAAAAACGATGCGTTTCACCATAGAAGATGAGGGGCCTGGTTTCGATTTCAACAATCTCCCGGATCCAACCGCTCCTGAAAATATAGAAAAACCGCATGGTCGCGGTGTATTTCTGATGCGAAAACTATCGGATAACTGTTCCTTCGAAGACAATGGCCGAATTGTCATCCTTGATTTCAATGTCTTGGAACAAGAGCCCGCATAACATAGATATGATTTTATTTTAAAGCCGGTCATTATTGAACGGCTTTTTTAATTTATGCTTTTAATACCGATTGGACAAGTGTAATAGTCCAATCTTCGCTTCGCCAGATTGAACTAAATACATGTATCCATCTGCATTTACCACTGTATGATTTCTCAAACATTGGCCTGATTTATAAATCACATTGGTATTAGTTTCCATTCAGTGAGGGAACGAACGAAGTCATATTCTTACTCTCAGAATGTTCTCACGTAAGCAAAGCATCTGATATGACTTCATGAGTCTGTATTACGACTAATTTTGCAGCCTCATG
>JAYTMF010000351.1:0-6471 GCA_043728755.1 Flavobacteriales bacterium | reverse complement strand
CATCTTGGCGATCTTGGCTTCAAGGTGGCCCTGCGCCTCTTTGGCTGCGTCGTATTCTGCATTTTCGGAAAGATCCCCTTTGTCTCTGGCTTCAGCAATTGCCTGCGAAATTTTGGGCCGTTCTACCATCTGTAAATGATGCAGTTCATCTTTGAGTTTCTTCAACCCCTCTTCAGTATAATATGCGATATGCGATGCCATTGTATTTATTGTTAGAGATTACCACAAAACAAAAAAGCGAAAACCCCGTGAAGGGTTTTCCGTCATAATTCTATTTGCGAATTTAAAAAAAAATTCTTAGATGTTTACATGCAGTCCCATACTATGTACACCAGCGAAAGGATTGGTCACACGATAAGAATAGTCAAACCCGATGATCGTTCCATTCTTGCCGGCAGGGAATTGAACAGTCAATCCACCAGTTGGACCTGTAAAGACCGTCATACGCATATCTTTTGAGGTCACGTCGTTTTCATATTGATATCCACCACGCAGAATGAATCTGTTGTTGAAAGTATACTCCGCTCCCAAACTGAATTGATCATGTGTGAAAGAATTGGAAGTGAATTGAAGATTCGCTGTCAATTTTGATTTCTCATCAAAAATGAAATCATAAGCGAATCCCACATTTACCATTGACGGCAATTCGAATTTCTCGGCACGCTGATCAACTGTCAGTGACGTTGTATTGCCGGAACCCGTTGCAATAGTTCCCTGAACAGATAAGCCATCCCCGCGATACTTCAATGGAGGACCAACGTTTCGAAGAGAAATTCCGAAGCGAACATTGTCTTTTTCACCTGTGACATAACGAATACCGGCATCGAAAGCCATACCCTGCGCACGCACATTGTAGATGGATTCAGAAATGAGTCGTGCAGTAATTCCACCATAGATACTGTTTGAGAATCCTTTGGCAAAAGACAAACCGATATTTGTATAGCTCGGGGAAAATGTACCGATACCACCTTCGGGCAAACTTGTTTCGGTGATTGGGATATCACCGAAACGCATGCTGCTCACAGAAATTCCGATCGCATTGTTCTCTCCAACTTTTTGACCAAAGCCAAGAGCGTTGATTTTGATTCCTGTACCAACGAGATACTGATTATTGGAAAAAAGAAGTTCGGTTTTCTTTACAAATGCAAGTCCTGCAACATTCATAAAACAGGCTTCGACACCGTTCACTGACGCCATAGAGGAGTTGGCCAATCCTGCGCTTCTCGCCCACGGATTCACAAGTAGGTGACTTGAACCTGCGGAACCTGCACGGTCCGGGTTTCCTGCCGTTGCGCCAACGGTTATCAATAGTGAGAAAGAAAATATGATAAAGCGCTTTTTCATAGCTTGTTGTCTTTTAAAAATTAGAATGAGTCAAGGTCAATTGGTCGCATGATACCAAACCATTTGAGTACCTTCTCACCAATATTCGGCACGTTGACATGAATGATATAAGTTCCTGAAGCGATCGGAATATTCCTGTGATTCTTCAGATCCCAATCAATAGATGTTGTTGGATCTGACTTCTTATACTGTCTGATCAATGTTCCGGTGAGGTCATAAATATTAACTGTACAAACGAAAGGCAGATTGGTGATCTTCACGCGATTGTCGAGCTTTCCTGTTTCGTAGGAGCTAAAAGCATAATACGGATTGGGAACAATATTGATCATGTCCAATGCGCTTGTAAGAGCTTCGCCATTGTTTGTCAAAGGAGCAAGATTCTTTGTCGTGAAAGTGTATAAGTTTCTCCAAGCATTTTGCGCATTGGTTGTATCAGATACGGCGGTGTCATTGTGCGAATACTTCGAATACGGTTTGGCAACTCGTAGACTCACCCGGACATCACCCGGAATCAGGCCTTGTTCTGGCGTAAGTAATTGTCCGTTTGTAAGACCAGATCCTACCCAGGTGCATGCCCTGAATATTTTCTTATGGTTACCCGGTGAAAGGGTTGGCTCAGATAACTTAGAAAACAAGAAGTTCGCTTCGTCATAGCGTGGGCAATAGTATTGGTCAACAACACCAGCAATGATTGCAGCTTCATTTCTCAGATTCTTGAATACGTAAATCCAGTGCTGACCTCCAAACAAAGGCTGACCGGAGTTACCGAATAATCTTCCTGTTGGGTTCCAGATCATATCGTTTCCGTTTTCACCATTGAGCCATGAGTCTTCACCAAAGGCAACATTGAGACGCTCACCTGTGCCCAGATCAATGACATAACCAGGAAACCAACCTAGTCCCCATGCTGAGGTCAGATCACCTTCTCCAGCATGATAGCCTGGATCTAAGCTTGTTCTTCCATTCTTGTCAACTGAACGGTGCACACGCAGTTTCATCTTCTTCGCGGTAGTTGGTGCATCGGGTATTCCGGACTGCACATTAGCAATGCTGGAAATAGACTGCATCTCGAGAACGGGGCATCGTGTCCATTTGCTTTTGTCCGAAGTAAATACGACATCTACGTTATTCAATCCCAATATATTGGAGATATATGGCGTCGCAATAAAAGGAGAAAGATCGCCTTTCAATTCATCACTTGTAGGTGCCGAATTATTCATCCAGGTACTGCTGTCGCCAGGAGTAAGTTGGGCTGAATAGCTAACAAGACAGTATGGTGACCAGGTTCCGTTCAATACTTTTTCATACGCCTCTTTGGCGTCGGTGAAAAGGAAATCTCCTGACCCTTGCTTATAGTCATCATAAATTTTTTCTTCAGGAGCAACGTTGACTTCAGACTCAACTGTACCTGATCGTATCCAATTCAATTCAGTAAAACCGTCTGAATCAGGAATTCCTGTAAGCCACGGATTCGCGGGATTTGCAAACGCAATGCTGCTATTGACCAAACCGGTAAAGTGAACGACTTTCAGGCCTTCTTCATCGAAGTAAGTGTATTGACCCCAGTTAATGCTGATACCATAGTTCAATATCAGATCCTCACTTAAAGTAGAAAACGCATTCAAGGCGGAATCCACTTCATTGTTCGTGAGGTTTTTCAATTTCCAGTACATGGAATCCGGATTGAAAACACCCAAAGTGTCTTTCAACGCCAATTCAAAATCCGCAGCTGGAATACGAAGCGGATCCACAACCTTAATGGTAACGGGTCCGCGACCAGGCATATACTGAAGTTGTGATGTTGTGTAGGGTGGTGCCAAAAGTTCATTTTCACTTGAGCCGGAAATGATCAAATCATTTGTTCCGTTGCCTTTGCCTTCCAACCGCGTCATGAATACACCATCACCATATGAGGAATTCAGCACCGTTCCGCCTTCCTCAGGACTTACGTTGTGCGGAATAGCAACGATACGTGGTACTTCACCGACAGCAGACTTACGTGACGCTTTGAATACATCATCCTGTCCCGTGCTCGTTGTCAAATCATATGGCTGATATTCATTGTATCCATAGGCAACCACCATGAAATAATAAGTTCTGTGATTGATGAGATTCTTGTTGCCAAGTGCAAAAGCGTCCTCGAGAACACGGAATGAATGTCGTACACCAATGTTGGCACCTTGCACCATCAGACTAGGCGTAATCAACCCAGTGGTCAGATCACGGTTGTAATTGATGATCTCCAGAATGTCATTCTGCATGTCACATTGAGCAATCAATCTTGCTTTGTCGATATCTCCGAGATCAGCGTTGCTTACCTCAGCATCCTTCAATTGATAAACGAGATATCCTTCGAACACATAACTTCTTTGAATCTGATCGAATTGAGTACCGTCCTGCAAACTATCAGGAATTGAAGGGTCAAACTCGAGGTAATTCTCGTGGTAGTTATTGGACAGCGGATTTTCGTTGGTCAGCATCAGGATGATCTCCCGATCAAGTTCCTGAACGGTAACATCCGGAGCATCCGGACCATTCACCAGTTCAAAACAATTGTCGAATAGCGATTGCGCTTTATCATCTGCAAGTCTGAGCAACTGAACACTTTCAAATGGATCTCCACCAACCGCTCGCGCCCAAACCACACCAAGAGTAATGTTATTATAATCACCTGGCTCCAGGATAAACGGACCTGCAGACTGAATGAAACGACGGTCAGCTGGAGAATTGCCAGCAGATTGCTCCGTCCATGGAATAGAAGCAGTAGGCGGAGCCAAACCGTATGTGCTCCAGTTGTATGGATCAGTATCACCAGGGAACATGTATTGCGCTTTCAACCCTGCCACAACTCCATTGCCACTAACACCATTGCCACCAAATAACATATCAGCTCCATTCTTCCATATACCTCGGAGATAATTGTAGAAGTGCTGAGGTGCTGTGGGCTCACCGTTTATCGCATTGGTGGTGTTGTTGTAGTACACGAAACGACGCATCCCGAATCGCTCGTTGTCAATGATTGAATCTCCGTATCCGATTCCCAATCCTTTATAAGGAATTCCAAGAGAATCTTCAGCAAGGATGATATCAGATGTCAAAGGATTTGCGCTTCCATCAGCATCCTGGTAAGGACCTTCGAAGAAGTCTACACCAACCGCCGGAGGATTTTGGCCATATCCGAGTGAGGATGATCCGGCTTCATCGAACGCATCACCATTGTAGCAATAGCCCAATCCACGTTGAACGTCACATCCCACGTAATCATCGTAAGCAAAACCAAGGTCAGGGTCAACCCAAGATCCAAAGAAGGTTTCTGTTAAGGTCTGAGATCCCTGATTGATCAAGACATAATTCAGGAATGTCATATTGTTCACCTCATCATTGGTGGTAAATGCGAATGCCTGCGCGCGTACTTCAATACCGATAGCCTGACCACCGGATTCAGTGTGAATATTACCCTTGTCGTTAAAGATCCAAAAATAGTTTTCGTCACCAAACAAAGGCACTTGATCTTCGCGTCTTCTTGCTGCACAATCAATTTCGCGCAAGAAGTCATACCATGGATAGTCTCCATTTTCAGGATCATACACGCTATTCCCGTTGTCATCTTTGAAAGGAGCGAGGTAATAATCTTGTCCTGCCGCAGTATTCCCATGTGCGCCATAAGAATTGAAATAGGCTGGCATCGCATAACCACCTGGAAAAGCATCTTCAATGGCTGCAGCTGAAGCTCCTGAATTGATTAGATCCCAATAAGTTTTGTGCTTCTGAGCATCCAGTCGGTAAGTAACCATGAATTTATCCCACTGCAAACATGTCTCAGGTGTTACCTCTGCAGTTCCATCATTGCTGAGAGGACCTGGCCAGTAGTCATTCCCTTCGCCGCGGAATTTCACGGCGGCAAGTTTCAAGGTTTGATCGAGGGACTTTCCTCCCATCCAAAGACCACCTGCGTAAATCGCAGAAACACCTCCTCCCTTGGGAACTTCATACGCCGCGCGGCTATTCTGCCGATCCTGCCACATGTTTCCGCCGGTTTCGATACGGGCCTTTACATTGTTCCATTGCTGATCTACCAGACCTGTAGCCGGAGCGCATGCTGCAGCGCGTGTTTCTCCAGAGCTCATACCAGCGTTGTTTGTAGTCATTCCTGGCCCATTTCCCACGTACTTGTAAGCCATGGAAGGCATAGAGATGATGACGAAGAGTGCGAGTGCTACGAGTTGATGATATGTTCTCATGGTAATACTTTTCTAAAAATCATTAAATACTCTATTAAAAATCAAGACGAACTCCAAGGCGAATCTGTCTTGGTTGACCCAATCTGTTTGGATCGTTTACATACATTCCGTAGTAATTGATGAAACTTGCGGGGCTGTTCTGCTGGTTGATGTTTTGTTGTGCGATAGCTGAAGCCAGATATCCGTCGTCATCAGGAGTACCTGTGAAGCGGTGAACGCCTCTGATATTCCTTGTGTTCAACAAGTTCGTTATCCATAGATAAACATTCAGGTTGGCTGACTTCTTTTTGTCACCTTCTCCACCGAATTTCAAAGCAAAGTTTCTGTCTGCGTTGAAGTCAATGGTGAACTGCCATGGAAGTCTGGCACCGTTGATTGAACCTTCGGTGCTAGGACTCAACTCCCCTGTGATAGGTGTTGCAAATTGCTGTGGCGTGTATGGCGTTCCTGAACCCAGGTTGGTAATGAAGTTGAAACCTGTATTACCCAAAACCTGGAAATCTCCAATCATTGGACCATTGTAATCTGTTCCACCACCGAAACGATAGTCTGTTGTAACGATGATACGGTGACGTTGGTCATAGTTGAATGGGTTGATGCTTCTCAGGTTAGGAACACCCGCGTTGATCAATGCTGTTTGTGATTGCGACGTTGAACCTGTACCATCTGCAAACTGCAAAGTATAAGAAGCGTTAAGACGAACATTGCCAGTGCGACGTAAGTCATAAGTAAGTGTCAAACCTTTTACCGTTCCAAAGTCAATGTTGTCAAACGCACGGTATGCCGTTGGATATGCGCCCACATACTTTCTAATCTGGATCATGTTGCGTAGCTCGCGGTAGAATGCTTCCACTTTGAGTGACGAAGATTTAGAAAGTACTTGCTG
>JAYTMF010000350.1:0-14622 GCA_043728755.1 Flavobacteriales bacterium | reverse complement strand
AGCATGATTACTATATTTGAAACTCGCTAACCACCGTCAACAAAAGGTCAGAAAAATTTTGCGGAATTCTGGATGATGGTTTAGTCGGACAACAATGATTTATTATAACTGCAAACATCATAGTGAACAGGGCAATGCAGCTGGTCAGCTTTCTACTTTGAACTTTCATTTTATATGATTTTTAATTGATATCAAAGGAGCGAGAAAAGAGATTGCCACTTGTCACACAATTAAAAAAGCGCATTTCATGATTCACACATTGATGCTATTTTTTTTATTGTGGGGCTTCAGTTCTCAGAAACACTTACTTGGAATACACAAAATTAAGTATGACACGCATCCGGTCAAGCCTCGCAAAAAATCCCATCACAGCAGAATACAGAGTTAAATAGAAACGTCAGGACCAATAAAAACGAAATAAATTTCATTTTTAATTGATGAAGTAAATCTATTTCTTATTGTCAACTGCCAAGTCCTTGAATGCCTGTCCAAGTTGATCCATATCATGCTTAAACTCTTCCTTAAACAACTTCCATTTTTCGCTACCGTTGTCCTCATAGTTGTCCATTCTCGCTTTCAAATTGTCGTTTCTCTCTTTCAGTATATCTACTTGCCTTTGATGTTCCGCCCTTTGTTCCTTACTGCCATCCTTCTTCTGTTCCCTAATTTCAGCAATCAGTTTTTCGTTTGCTGCAATGGTAGCAGTTGCTTCCATCCGGAATTTAGCCACTTCCACATTGTACAATTCCTTCGCCTTTGCCGCTTCCACTTCAGCATTATTTAGGTCACTTTTAGAAGTATCCGTCTTCTTTTCAGACGAATCGCAACTTGAAAATAGTGTTGCAGTCATGATTGCCATTGCAGCAATGATTGACTTTGAATTTCTGTAAATGCTTCTCATGCTTGTAATTTTTTATGTGATGATTGTTTTTCATTATAGAGAATACCGTTGATGCTCCAAACCATATCCTCCTTTCCTTTGAATTTATATGGACGAAATAATTTCACGAATTTCTTCCTTTGTTTTCCCCAATTTGATTTGCAGTCTTCCTAGCATTTCGTCGCGCTTTCCTTCGACAAACATCAAATCATCGTCTGTTAAATTGGCAAACTTCTGTTTAAGTTTACCCATTTGTTCGTTCCAATTGCCTTTCATTTCAGTACTATTCATATTATTAGATATTTTCACCCATCACTGAATGTGGTAAATGAGCAATGCTACCATTGCATTGTAAAAGTGTGAACCATTTTCCTGAAGAGTATTACACAACTCCAGATATGATTTACAACATTCACACATTCTCATAGCAAAGGGTTACATAGAACTGGCTTACCCCCCAATTTTACGTGCATTTCAACAAACCTTATTACCTTAGTAAAAAGCAAAATGCAGTAAACCAAAACCTTATTACCTTCTTGAATTATATAGAAAGTAATAAGGTTGAGGTTTTATATTGTGCTCCTAAGATAATAAGGTTAGCTGGGTATGCACTTCTTGCCACTTGATTTAATTGTCCATTTTCAACGGGTTCAAATACTTTCTTATAGGTAATTGGTGGATATGATACCACTTGTTCCATAACTCTTTGGAACAATAACCCCCCAGCATCCGTTAGGTCATCCGATGCAAGTGATTGTTCTTCGGTTGCAAACATCCCATCGAATTTAACTCGGGGTAATTGGCAATTCCATGTGCCATCCAAGGTATTAATAAGTGGTAAGAAGTGAGTATTACTGCCAATCTTTTTCTAATCTCCATGAACAACGATTCATATGACTCGCACCAGTTTGTCGATTGCGCATTTGTTCGTCATAAACACATACAGTGGTATCCCAAGGAATCTTTTGAGCCCATTGAAACCACCTATTATTTCTATTCAGGTGCATACTAAATGGGGATACGAATCCTTCCAAACTAAGTTGATTTGTGCTCAAATAGGGAAGCATTGATGCATGCATTTTTGAGGCCTTGGGCATATTTATTTGCACTTTAGTCGGGCCAAATAATCAATTAACTCAGGTGCTTGGCGTGATTCAACTATTTCAGTAGGCCTACATAGCAAGTAATTCTTTGAGTCTCTGCAATTGCTCTTGAAAATAATTGTCATTTACTGAGTTTTGAATCTGCAGTTTTTCGGATTTCGTCAGATGCCAGTTGAGGGAAATATGCGTTGTCTTACTTTGTTCCAATTCGAAAGTGACGACATGAATTCGCTCGCCAAACCAACCTTGCATATATCGTAAAGCTTGTTCGCTATTGTAATCCTGTGTTTTGGTGATGTTGCCATAAATACCACCGATAGGTCCAGAGAATTTTCCCATCAAAGAAGAAGAGTGATCACTGAGGTCTTTGTTTTTTGGAAGATCGCGCACTTGGACGATCACTACACCACTTGTGTTTTCATTGATCCAATCTCTGAAAGCATACAAGAACCGCATGGTTGTTTTCAATCCAAAATTATCGCGCACACCTGCGTCGAGCACATCAATTGGAGGATTACTTGGAAGCGTGGTCATCGGAGTGACATATGGGAATGTTGCATTCATTCTCAACGCCGAACTGAATCTAAGATTCATGGCGTCGTTCAACTCGAAGAGATTGGCATATTCGATATCTTCGGGAAGCTCATGATGACCGCCGATTGCGTGAAAAGCCTTGGTAAGATAACTCACCGGCTGTGATGCGATGATCAATCTTCTACCATCATTCACGATAGTTGGCGACAATATCATCATCGGAATGAGCGCATCTTTCTCCGGTTGAGTATAGTCACGCAGCTTTCTGTTGAATGCATTATTGGTGTTGCGTGCCAGCTGTTCCTCAAAAGATGTGGCCCTGTCTTTTGAATACGAATACTCGCCATCATAAACGCGTTGATATCGAATGAACCAATCATTCGTTGCTGCTGAAAGCAAAATTGGATTCAGGAGATCCTTCGAAATATTTTCGGCGTAGTGAGAATCGTAAAGATTGATATCGGCTCCCCATGCCTTCTGCAACATGAGCTCGCGTAAATAAGCCGCACCAACCATTCCTCCAGAAGCACCGGTCATCAGGAATGTTTTTTTCAATAGCGACCCATCGCAAGCACTATCTGCATAAGCCACAGCACGCATTGTCCAGCAGGCAGATCGCAACCCACCACCACTGTGATTGAGGATGATTAGTTTTGGTTTTCGCGAAGTGGTCGAGTCGTCCACCTTCTTCACCCAGTTATTTAAAATTTCGATGGTATTGAGTTCATCCTTTCGAATGCGCGCACGTGGAGGAATCAACAATTGCGGATCATACACCGGCGGTTCAACGTTGTAATTCAAGCCATAGGCTTTTGTGGATTGTCTGAAATAGGAAAGATTATCGTAGAAAATATTCAGCAAGACAAGAAACACAACAAACACCGTCACCGTCCAACCGCGCAACCAAGAATGCAATGCACTGATGAGCATGATGAACATGGTAAAGAAAAGCATTGCGCTGGCACCGGCCGGAATAATGCATACTTCAAACGATCTAAATGATCCAAGAACAAGAAAAGAGATCAACAGAACCAACTCGAATCGCGAGGCATTGATATGATTCTGTGCGAGTACTTGTTCTAACACTTCTTTTCCGTAGTGATTGCTTTCTCTGGCCAGACTAATCTTTCTATAGGATGAGAAATAAGTTTCGACATGCCATTTTCGACCGATGAGGCGCTGACTCATCCATTTGAACGGATGATGAATAGCAGTATCTACCAAGGTCAAATCTGCTTGATTATCCTTTCTCTTTCTACCCTTGCCATATGCCTCTGCTTCCTTATTGGTGTACATAAAGTACACATAGGAAAGTGTCTGAAAGAAGGCCAGTGAAACGAAGAAACTAGTCAGGTTGAACACCACTTGAAAGGGTGGAATCAATTCCTTTTCGATCTGATACTTAGCACTAAATACTATATAAGTAATTAGGAAAATACCGGGAAGAACAAAATTATTGATGCAAAACTTATGGAAGGGTTTATTGAGAGTTGCAATAAAAGGAAACCTGAAACCGTGCATGATGTACGTATACAGGTTGAATCCACTGATGAATCCGCCTACGGCAAAACCCAGAATACCGAATGACAGCCATCCGGTTTTACCCATGTATTCAGGAACAAGAAACTGCTGTGGAACACCAATGCTTCGTCCTACTCCACCTGTAATGATGGCGAAAAAGAAAATCCAGATAGACAGAAGAAAAATATTCTTTTTCAGATGCAGCAACATCAATTGAATTGGAAAGAAGTATTTCCATCTGTTCTTCTTTCTATTTGATGCAGTCGGATGCGGGTTCATCGTCGGTGAATGTAATCAGCTATTTTGTTTTGAAGTCAAATTCGTTATACGCAGCATTGCCCAAAAAGTGACAATACAAATGATTCTTCATTCTACCTACGTCATGCTCTAATTTTGCGCCCCCGAATTAAGATCCATTCAATGTCTCCGGACGAATATGGCCACAGTTGAGATAAAAAATAAAAAGGCACTCTACCGGTATTTTCTACTAGAAGAATTTACTGCGGGTATTGTTTTGTCGGGTTCGGAGATCAAGAGCATACGAGCGATGAATGCGAACATCGGAGATGCCTATTGCAAAATGCGCAACGGTGAACTCTTCATCATCAATATGTATGTCGGACCTTATTCCAATGCTGGTTACAGTCAGCACAAAGAGCGCAATGAACGCAAACTATTGCTGAATAAAATTGAATTGCGCAAGATCGATCGCAAACTGCGCGATGCGGGAATCACCATTGTGCCAACGCTGATGTTCATCAATGAAAAGGGTTTTGCCAAATTAAAAATTGCATTGGCGAAAGGAAAAAATGTGGGTGACAAGCGATCTGATGTCAAGGAGAAAGACCTCAAGCGAGAAGGAGAACGAGGTTTTCATTGATTCAACAATCCGCATCAGCAGATCTATCTCAATCTGTGTTTCGAAATCATATCCACCATTTTCCTTACAACAAAAAGGGCTACCCTTGGTAACCTTTTAAGCTACCTTCATTCCAATAAAAATTAGGCCGCGTTGACCGAAACGACTTTGTATTTTTCATTAAATACTTCCCAGTCCCACACAAAATTTTTCATCAGTTCATCAAGATTCTTGATGAAGATCGGATTGGGTGTTTTCATTTGGCGGAAATATTCCTCTTGATAATTGTTGAGGTTATACTTCACGAATACGCCTTTAGACATGGCGTAAACAATATTCTTAGAAGGGTGATTCGCACGAGCCATGCACTCCTTGTATTCCTTCACCTTGATGCTGAATTCCGATTTGGTCATCCCGAAAGCCGGCGCCAATTTTTCCATACTTCCATCAATAATTTCCTTGTCTTCACCATCGGTGAAGTTCTGAGTGATGTATGTGAAATTGCCGGCGATAACAACCATCAGGAATTTTCCAAAGTCATCTTCCTGGATATTTGGGTCTTCAATAAACTCCGGAGAATCATTGATAAAACCTGCCACATCTACGAAACCGGATTCAACCGTTTCGATGATGCGATGCGAGAATATATGTGCTGCTCTGTCAGAGCTAATTTTTTTACGTCCGAAAATCGTGAGCATACGTGGTCTTTATTTGATTACGACTTCTTTTCTTCAAAACTATTCTTGTAGTGCCCGATTCCACATTGTCTGAATTCACATTAATCAACAGAGTTTTCAACGATGATAATACCGATTGGACAAGTGTAATAGTCCAATCTTTGCTTCGCCCAATTGAACTAAACACATGTATACATCGGCATTTACCACTGTATGATTTCTCAAACATTGGCCCATTTTATAAATCACATTGGTATAACATACCGTTCAAGTTGGCAGAACAAGAAAACAAACAATGACGTAGGAAATGCTTCGCCTTATTTTCGCGCAACTCAAAATGAAGGTATGTACAAACTCATACTGAAGCCACTCTTCTTCTTACTCTCACCTGAGAAAGCACATTACTCGGCCATGTGGTGGTTGCGCGTGTTCTGTCGGATTCCGGGTATGAAAGCAGTGCTAAGAAATTCATTTTCTGTAACTGAAAAACATCTTGAAAGAAAATTATTCGGGCTTCACTTTCCGAATCCTGTTGGCCTTGCAGCCGGATTTGACAAGGACGCGAGATGGGTCGATGAGCTCGCATGTCTCGGATTTGGCTTCATCGAAATCGGAACAGTTACACCAATAGCACAACAGGGAAATGATCAACCGAGGTTGTTTCGTTTACCGGCAGATGAGGCGTTGATCAACAGAATGGGATTCAATAATGCCGGAGCATTAGCCGCAACAAAAAATTTGGGCAAGCGAAAGTCAAACATCCTCGTTGGAGGAAATATCGGGAAGAATAAAATCACATGCAATGAAAACGCAATCGATGATTATGTGAAAAGTTTTGAAACACTTCACGATGACGTTGATTATTTCGTGGTGAATGTGAGTTCACCAAACACGCCGGGATTGCGGGCTTTGCAAGAGAAAGAACCACTGCTGAAGATACTTAACGAATTACAATCACGCAATCAACGGTACAAAAATCCAAAACCCATTCTCTTGAAGATTGCTCCTGATCTCAGCAATGAACAATTGGATGACATCATCGACATCGTTAAACAAACGTCGATCGCCGGAGTGATTGCAACCAATACAACGGTATCACGCGAAAATTTGAACACATCGGCTACGGCACTTGAAAACATCGGTGCCGGAGGCTTAAGCGGCAAGCCCTTGGCAAATCGTTCAACGCAAGTGATCCGCTATTTGAAGTCGAAATCAGGAAATGCTTTCCCCGTGATAGGCGTTGGCGGAATACACAACGGACAGGATGCGCTTGAGAAACTCGAAGCTGGTGCTGACCTTGTGCAGATCTATACTGGCTTTATTTATGAAGGTCCTGCCATTGCGAAAAAGATCAATTCTTTTTTGCTTTCGCAAAAGTCTTAGCGAAGTGTGCCGTAAAATTTGCTATTCACTTTTATAGCGATTACCCCAAAGCTTATCCAGCAATTCCTTCAGCTGCATTTCTTTTGTATTGTAACCCGGTTTGTAAAGAGCTGTTCCTGAAATTTCCGAAGGCAAAAATTCCTGATCGAAAAAATTACCTGTGTGCGCATGTGCATATTCATAGTTCGCACCATAGCCGAGATCCTTCATCAATTTAGTGGGAGCATTTCTAATATGTAGCGGAACAGAAAGATTTCCGGTTTGCCTTACCAGCGACAAAGCACTTTCAATGGCCATGTATGCACTATTGCTTTTTGCAGAGGTGGCAAGATAAATAGCGCATTCACTGAGAATGATCCTGCACTCAGGCCATCCGATATTTTCGACAGCACGAAAAGTGGCATCCGCAATAAGTAATGCGTTTGGATTTGCAAGTCCGATATCTTCAGCCGCGAGAATCAACATTCTTCGCGCGATGAATTTTGGATCCTCGCCACCTTCAACCATTCTCGCCAGATAGTATACCGCAGCATTGGGATCACTGCCGCGCAGACTTTTGATGAAAGCAGAAATAATATCATAGTGCATTTCACCAGTCTTGTCATACATCGCCAGATTCTGTTGAACAATGCTCATCACGAGATCATTCGTGATCTCACCATCAGCAGGAAGTTGTGAAACAACGAGCTCCAGCACATTGAGTAATTTTCTTGCATCGCCTCCACTCAACCTGAGCAAAGCTTCATACTCTTTCACTACAATCCTTTTCCCTTTCAGCTCTTCGTCATCCGTCAGCGCCTTCTGTAGGAGTAAAACAAGATCATCTTTTTCCAGCGGCTTCATTACGTAGACTTGGCATCTTGAAAGCAATGCAGAGATCACTTCGAACGACGGATTTTCGGTGGTCGCACCAATGAGTGTCACGATGCCCTTCTCCACTGCGCCCAACAAAGAGTCTTGTTGTGACTTAGAAAAGCGATGAATCTCATCGATAAAAAGGATGGCGCTTTTGCCAAACATTCCCTGCCCTTGAACTTTATCAATTACTTCGCGAACATCTTTTACCCCGCTGTTGATTGCGCTGAGCGTATAGAATGGACGCTTCAAAGATTGAGAAATAATAAAAGCCAAAGTTGTTTTACCCACACCGGGTGGCCCCCAGAAGATCATACTCGGCAGATTGCCGCTCTCAATAGCCTTGCGCAACACAGCATCAGGACCTACGAGATGCGATTGGCCCATGTAGTGGTCGATGGATCGAGGTCTTAATCTCTCAGCGAGTGGAATCGAATTCATTTAGGTTATATAAAAAGAAGCCTTATCCTTCGAGATGAATTTTATGGAAGAATCGATGCACAATTGGCGCTATAAAAATACCGATCACCGAAAGGAAAACCACACCACTATATATCGCATAAAATGAAGCGAACAGTTTGGAAGCATTGTTTGTCATTTCATTGACAGGGCCCATACCGGTGAGAATCATTGAAGCATTCAGCAATGAATCGATGCATTCGAGATTCTCCGTTGTAGCGTAGCCGATCATTCCCAATAACAAAGAAAAAACCAGTACAATACTTGCGTAGATACTAAACCGTATCTGCCGGTTCCAGAATTTTTTTCGCGGAAGTATCGGTTCACTTTTCTTTTCAAACATGGTAGGTTTATTCTAATAAATCGGGTCTGCGTGTTTTGGTTTTATGTATGGCTTCGTCCATGCGCCATTCCTCGATCTTGCTGAAATGCCCGCTGAGCAGTACATCCGGCACCTTCCAGCCTTTGTATTCCGCTGGTCGGGTATAGACAGGCGGCGCAAGCAGATCGTCCTGAAATGAATCTGTGAGAGCGCTAGTCTCATCATTCATCACACCGGGTATGAGACGAACAACGCTATCAACAAAAACGGCTGCTGCCAATTCTCCGCCACTCAATACGTAGTCGCCAATGGAAATTTCTCGCGTGATAAAATGATCTCTCACACGTTGATCAACACCCTTGTAATGACCACAGAGTAAAATTATATTCTTCTTCAACGAAAATTGATTGCACGCCTTCTGATCGAGACGGTCACCATCGGGCGTGAGAAAAATGATCTCATCATAAGACCTTTCACTTTTCAATTTGGTAATGAGATCATCGATCGGCTGAATGGTCATGACCATTCCTGCTCCACCACCGAATTGATAGTCGTCCGTTTGCTTCTGCTTGGCAGTAGAATAATCTCGGATATTGTGAATATGAATTTCGCACAACTTCCTTTCCTGGGCTCTTTCCAGAATGCTGTCGGCAAAAGGCCCGTCGAGCAATCGTGGTAATATGGTCAATATATCAATACGCATTCTATTCATTCATGATTCAAAAAAAACAGCCGTCAAATGGCGCTGTTGCAACATACAAGCTTCAATAATTCCCACCTCGCCATGTTGCTTTTCACACATGCCTCAAATCGCGAATCATTCACACTCCCATTCATCCACTCTCCAAATTTCAAAACGGCGCGTGCTTGGGTTTGTTATTCAAAATTTCCTCAATTCGCTGCATCACTTCTTCCGTAAGCAAAGAAACTGCATCCGCGGCTTTCAAGTTGTGCTCGAGTTGCTCCGTTTTGGAGGCGCCAAGAATGACTGTCGATACGTTTTCATTTTTCAGACACCACGCAATGGCAAGGTGTGGCAAAGAAATTCCCAACTCACCACCGATGGTATCCAGGTTTTTCACAATCAACCTATTTTCATCAGTAAACATTTTTTCGGACAGCCAATTTAATTCATCTCTCTTCAACCTTGTATCCTTGGGATCAGCATTCAAGTACTTGCCGGTAAGAAATCCTGAAGCAAGCGGACTCCAAATGGTAGTTCCTAGTCCGACTGTTTTATACACCTGCGCATATTCTACTTCAACCTTTCGGCGTGTGAGCATATTGTATTGTGGCTGCTCCATCACCGGGCCGATGAGGTTAAATCGCTGCGCTACCATATGAGCTTCCATGATTTCCTGCGCACTCCATTCACTTGTTCCCCAGTAAAATATTTTTCCTTGCATGATCAGCTGATGCATGGTCCATACTGTTTCCTCAATGGGCGTTTCCTTATCGGGACGGTGACAGAAATAAAGATCGAGATATTCCACCTGCAGTCTTTTTAACGCTGCTTCACATGCCTCCACTAAGTGCTTCCGATGGAGGCCACGCTGCGTAGGTAATTTGCCTCCGGCCCCAAAAAAAGCCTTGGAACTCAATATATATGTGTCGCGATTCCAATTCTTTTTCTTCAGGATTTCTCCCATTACTACCTCACTTCTACCTGCTGCATATACTTCAGCATTGTCGAAAAAATTCACGCCCGCCTCGTAGGCAATATCCATCAGTTTTTCACTGACGCCATTATCGATCTGATTGCCGAACGTAATCCATGAGCCAAAACTCAACTCACTCACCTGTAATCCTGATTTACCTAATCTTCTGTAGTTCATAGCTGCAAATATCCGCGTTAACAGTGCCACACACAAGATTCACTTTGGCAGACCGGTTTGATGCTACTGACAACGAGCATTCAACAAATGCCTATTTTACCACGGATAAACAACCTTTCCGCCGTTATTTTTGTCAGAACATCGTGCAGACTAAACTCATGAAATATATCATTGCGATCTACTTGATCCAATGTGCGGCATTATCGTATTCGCAAGGGAATAGCGACTGTCTGACAGCCGTTTCAGTTTGCAATCCACAATATACAGAGCTGAATTCTCCTTCCGGAACAGGTCAGGTATTTGAGATGGCACCCGGCACTTGTCAGACAGGAGGTGAATTCAATAGTGCGTGGTATGTCTTTTCACCTCAAAATGACGGGCCTTTGAGTTTTGTTTTGCAACCCGATATTCAATCGGACGATTATGATTGGTCGCTGTTCAACATCACCGCCAACGGGTGCGCAGGAATCAACTCAGGAGCATCCCCTGAAATCAGTTGCAATAGCTATGGTGAGATAGGTGGTGTGCAGGGTGCTACCGGCATTTCCACTGCCAATGGAGGTGCTGGCAATCAGAACGGGCCCGGCAATTTGAACGGACCTCCTTTCAATGGTGATATCAATGTAACTGCGGGCAGCGTTTATGCGCTTGTTATAATGAACTTTAGTGCCACGCTGAACGGTTACACATTGAATTTCGGAGCAAGTCAGGCTAATATTTTTGACGTTATACCACCGGAACTTATCGACGTAGTGATCGACTGCGAATCTTCAACTGTGGATTTATTTTTTAGCGAGAGCGTCGATGTGCAGTCGTGCCTGCCTGCAGATTTCAGACTACAATTGAACGGTAGCACCATCCTTACACCTATCAACTTCACATCTGCCAGCACGACATGGGGCGATCACATTACGCTCCAATTCGCCAGTATATTATTGGAAGGTACCTACACTACCTTGGTGGATGCCATCAATCCCGCGACTGACGTATGCGGAAATCCCTGGTCAAACAGCATGTCATTTACAGTGTTACCGATTGCCACGCTTGTGGTAACGACACTACCTGCTTGCAACAACACCGGTGGTATTGCCGATCTGGTCATTAGCAATGCAAATGATGCTGTATTCACGGTCACCTTCAACAACGTTGCTACATCAGAGACACACTGGGAAGATCTTATTACCGGCAATTACAATTTATCTGTTTCGAATGAAAACGGGTGTACGGTGAATCAGGTAGTGACGATCACAAATATAGCATTGACAGTGAATGCAGGAGTTGATCAGGTACTGTGTGATCTAAACACATCGCTCACTGCTGTATTCAATGCCGGAAGCATTGTCTGGAATAGCCAACCAACACTCAATTTTTCAAGTCCAACTGCTGCAACAACCAACGTTACATCAAGCATTCCCGGAGCACAAATGATCAACTGTACCGTAACGCTTGGCTCGTGCATCGCTACGGATAGCCTTTCGGTGACCTTCGCTAATCCGCCACAAATAACAATGACCACCACTAACGCCACCTGTTATGAAGGTTGTGACGGCACATTGGTCATTCAAAATATCAATAGCAGCGCTTTGAACGCCAATGTAGGAGGCAATGCACAAACAGGCGTACAAATAACTTATTCCGAATTATGCAATGGCGACCATCAGGCCTTTGTGACACACAGTCTCGGTTGTTCATCAATCTATGATTTTCACATTGGGTCTCCTCCGCAAGTGATCGCATCATTTGAATCATCCGCCTGGATTGTGAAAGTACTTTCACCCGAAGTGGTGCTAACCAACACATCGACAAATGCCGATTCAATTCACTGGCAAGTCATAGGATATGATTCACTTTTTTCTTTTGATGATATATGGGAATTACGACTTCCAGAAGCAATGGGACTTTACACCATCAGGCTTGATGCATTTAATGCCAATCAATGTTCTGATCATCTGGAGGCCATCATTGAAGTGCGTGACGAGTTTCGATTTTATATCCCCAATTCCTTTACACCAAATCAAGATGGTGTGAATGACATCTTCCAGGTGAATTTCACTTATGCACCGGTTCGTTACGAATTGAGCATCTACAATCGTTTTGGCGATCCTATTTACCAGTCGAAAGACTATAAAGAAGTATGGACCGGCGAGGCATACAACGGAACAACCTTTTGTCCGAATGGCGTGTATATCTGGCGATTGACAGTGCGTGGAGAGGAAGTTAAAGAAGAAACTTATTCAGGCCACGTAAGTCTCATGCGTTAACGCATTTTCTACAATCGTTCCATGTGCACAATTCGGCTCGATTTTGAATGTTCTTGATGTAGCCTCATTTTTGATGCGGAAATCAACGCACATGAATCAACTATTTTCAATATGTATTTTATTTCTCTGTTCAGTCAACTGCGCACTATCGCAGGAGAATTGCGATTACCAACCTTCTTCAAAGGTGAAGAAACTGTTAGATCAGAGCTATGACACCAAGAAGTATGAAACCAAAGAGCGCGTTGAGTTTTTAGAAAAAGCATTGGATGAAGATCCCAAATGCCTTCCCTGTCTTCATCGCATTGGAGAAATAGAATTCAAAATTGCCAAACGCGGTGGTTCCTTCGCCTCTTCGAAATTGCATTTCCAGCAATTGATCGACTTATGTCCGGAATATCATTCTGAATCATACTACTATCTTGGAGCAATGTGTTATGCTGACAGAGAATATGAATTGGCCGAAATGTATCTGGAAAAATTTCTTCGGTTCCCCGATAGTGATCCTACAAAATTCGAAAAGGATTACACAATGAAATATGAAGAAGTAGAAGAAGCGCTCAAGAGTGTAAAGGCATATGCCGAAATCTACAAGGACAAAATTGATTACTCACCACAAAAAGTAGGGGGAGTTTCATCTGCTACTGATGACTACTTGCCGTTGGTTTCACCGGACGGCGAAATCATGTTCTTCACGCGAACAAGCCAAAGTAAGGCCAAGGGAGATTTCACCACAAAGACAACAGAGGATTTTTCTTGGAGCAAAAGAGCCGACATCAATTCAATATTTGATACAGGAAAGCCGTTGCCGACACCATTTAATCAGGGCAACAATTGTGGTGGTGCCACCATCACTGTAGACAATCGGGAGTTGATAGTGGCTATGAAAAATCCCGCAGCAAAAAATCCCAATAACATCGATTTGTTTTCTACACACTTCAATCTGGTCATGAATGATCAGGGCATAAATGAATACCAATGGGGAGATTTGACAGATCTGGGTCCAAACATCAACACACAAGATGGATTTGAAGGACAGCCTTCATTAAGTGGTGATGGCAAAACATTATACTTCGTCGGAGTTCGCCCTGAGTGCGTGAAGGACGGCAGCGGCAATTTCTCTCACGACATATTTGTCAGCAAACGCCAAAAGGATGGAGCCTGGGGACCTTGCAAATCACTCGATGACCGCATCAATACCAAAGGACAAGAGAAGGCGCCATTCATGCACAGTGACAGCCGAACATTATACTTTGCAAGTGATGGTCTTCTCGGCGTTGGCAAATCGGATATATACTATTGTCGATTCAACGACGATGACAGCATCAAAGAAATTAAAAATATAGGATTCCCTATCAACACTGAAGAAGATGAATTGGGAATCGTAGTAACGAGCGATGGTGAACTGGCCTATTTCGGCGCGAAGAATTTCATGGGAAATAAAGGATGGGATGTATATCAATTCAAGATGCCTGATAAAGCGAAGCCCGAGAAGGTCATGGTTTTGAAAGGGCTGGTAAAAGACAAAGATGGAGCGCCTGCTCAGAATGCGAAAGTTGAAATTACATATACTGACTCAAAGGAGAAAGAAGAAATTGCCGTGAACAATGATGACGGTACATATGCGGCAATAGTCAAAATTCAGCGCAATCAGAATGTGATGTTGAGCGTGGAAGGCGAAGGTGTTGTATTTAACTCTCGCATCATTGCGAAAAAAGATGTTCCTGCGCCTGTTGTTTCGAAATTGAATATGTCCACAACGCAAATATCAAAGGACGAGCCTTTCACCATCAATGATATCAATTACAAAACGAACAAGGCAGAAATTGAAAATGATTCAAAAATTATTCTGGACGCATTTTCAGATTACTTGCTAAAAAATACCGCGCTGGAAATCGAGATTAGAGGTCATACCGACGACATTGGAGATGGCAAA
>JAYTMF010000349.1:0-1103 GCA_043728755.1 Flavobacteriales bacterium | reverse complement strand
TCAAGCGTCACAAAATTATCGGGTGCGCAGTGAATCGGTTGACCGTTGCAACTGTCGTAAACGGCTATTATCCATCTGTTTGGCGTGTCTCGCAGTAAGGTTTTGATAACCAATCTTTTACCATTGGTGGGTGCCACAAACTTGTACCAAACGTCTTTATCTTGATTGATTCCATAACACGCGTACCCTATTTTCCCTTCACCGCCGAGAGAAATTGGCGTCGGGTGCGTCAATGCCGCTGCGGCGTTAGAATCGACCGCGATGGGTATTGCCCAAGTGCAAAAGTCGTTTTTAGCGTAAGTTTGAAGCACTATTTTGGACGACCAATCGCTAAACGACGTATCGGTGTCATAATTTATGGTATCGCATTGAGCTGCTATCCACACATTGTACAATTTTGGATATTCAAGGTACCGAAGCGTAAACGCTTTTTCTTTAGTGGTGGTAATGTAACCATTGCGCAAAAAAGGCGGTGGCCTTATGCTGTCCGCAAGCCCGTAATAAAGTGTCCACCTGACGGCCTTTTGATTGCTCGACCAACTAAGCTGCGAGCTTGTACTGTCCGTCACAAACGTAATATTAGTTGGAACACCACAAGCGGCGGGTGTTTTGAACGTTGTCGGATTGCTCCAACGGCTCGTATCGCCGACACCACACACGCGACGAACCCACAATTTGTAGTCGCCGTATTGCTTCAAACCGCGTAAAAGAAACGGATTGCTGAGGGCAATGACCGTCTTGCCCAACAACGAATCTTGACTGTAAGGTGGATTGACGGAATCCGTTTGACCGTAATAAATCTGCCATTTTCCCGTTGTGTTGCTGCCGCTTGTCAACGATAATAGGACGGAATCGGCGGTAATATTGGCAGCAACTAATTTAGTTGGTTCCAAACACGCGGGAATATTCTCGATGACAATATCATCAATTTGTAATTCATTGTAGTAATACGGCACACTCGACCGCGTGGTGTGAATGGCAATATACACGTTGCCCGAATAAGCGGCCAGACTGTGGCTCGTGTCACGGTATTGCCCAAAATCAACCAACATGGTGTCGGTCACGGCGACGGTAAAATCGTCAGGACGCTTGCCCGTTGTGGA
>JAYTMF010000348.1:0-1068 GCA_043728755.1 Flavobacteriales bacterium | reverse complement strand
CTCAGTAAAAAAGCCATTTTGCAACCGCAAAATGGCTTTTTTACTGAGGGGTCTAAGCCGTTGACTATCAAGGTTTTTGAAGTGATAATTGTGAGCCGTTGCGACATTGCCGAAAAGTATAATAATTTGATTATCAACAATTTATGATTTAACTATCACCAAAACTACGTTGAATTGGTGTTCAAAAATGGCGTGGGCAATCGAACTAAATGGCATCAGCATCACAGCGTTAATGGTTATTTGCCGCTTGTATTTGTTTGAAGGAGCGGCTTTCTTTAGGCATCTTTTTTCAAAAAATAAAATTTAAAATTATGGATTAGATTTGCCCTAAATTAAGTCTAAAATTGAGTTTAAAATTTATCATTTCATCTAAAATTAAAATATGTATTAATGAAAAACGCTATTTTACTGAGGGGGTTATTGTTTTCGATTGCGCTCCTGAGTGGCAACATTATTTTCGGACAAACGGCTGACAAAAACGCCATTTTGAAAACCAAAATGGACAAAATGGCCGTGGAAATGGAAGCCAAAGTCATTGCTTGGCGCCGCGATTTGCACCAAAACCCCGAGCTGTCGAACCGCGAAACGCGGACTGCCGAAAAAGTGGCTGCGCATCTCCGCGACCTCAAATTTGACGAAGTAAAAACGGGCATTGCCAAGACGGGCGTTGTCGGTATTTTGAAAGGCGGCAAACCCGGTCCGACGGTCGCTTTGCGCGCCGATATGGACGGTTTACCCGTTACGGAGCGCGGTGATTTGCCGTTTAAATCGTTGGTAAAAACGACTTACAACAATCAAGCAACGGGTGTTATGCACGCTTGCGGACATGATTCGCACGTGGCTATTTTGATGGGAACGGCGGAAATTATGGCAAAAATGCGCGCAGAACTCGCTGGAACCTTCGTTTTTATCTTTCAACCTTCGGAAGAAGGCGCACCGACGGGCGAGCTTGGCGGCGCGGGCGAGATGATAAAAGAAGGCGTTTTGGACAATCCAAAAGTGGAGACAATTTTTGGACTGCACGTCAATTCGCAGACCGAAGTTGGGACTTTACGCTTTCGTTCGGGC
>JAYTMF010000347.1:0-8007 GCA_043728755.1 Flavobacteriales bacterium | reverse complement strand
AACGCGATAAGATTTTGAGTGAAGCGAAATCTCTCAAAGACACTATCGTAGCAGAAGCACGCAACAAAGCAACGGAAGATGTTACCCGCAGAATCACTGCTGCACTCGAGGAAATCGAGAACAGAAAGAGAGAGGCTATCATCGAGTTGAAAAACCGCGTAGCAACACTCAGCGTTGAAATCGCCGAGAAGCTCACAAGGGAAAAACTTTCTGATGCCGAGAAGCAAAAGGCTCTCAATGAATCAATGATCGCAGACATCAGTTCGAACTAAGTATATGAGTGGAATCCGTATAGCAAGCCGTTACGCCCAAGCGCTTCTCGATCTCAGCATCGAGAAAGGGCAACTGGATACCGTGAAAACGGATATGGAATTGCTCGCCCGTACTTTCGGTGGTAGTCACGATCTTCAATTGATGCTCAGCAGCCCTGTGGTGAAAGCCGATAAGAAGGGAGAGGTGTTGACCATTCTCTTCGAAAAGGAAATCAGCAAACTGACGATGGAATTCATTTCTCTTTTGACCAAAAAAGGAAGGGAAAGTGTGCTGTTCGAAATCGTGAAAAGCTTCCTGGATCAGTTGAGAGAATACCGCGGCATTACAAAAGCGAGTGTCGTTTCTGCAATGGCACTAGATGAAAGCACCAAGAAGAAGATCATGGATCTCGCTGTTAAATTGGCCGGTGGTCCGGTTGAACTTACCGAGTCGGTAGATGCATCCTTGATCGGTGGTTTCAAATTAAATGTAGGCGACCAGCAAGTGGACAGCGCCATTTCTAGTCAAATCATTGGCCTGAAGCGCGAGTTCTCTTACAACCCTTACGTTCAGGAAATATAATATTCGCGAAACCACAATATGAAAAGTGTGGTTTCCACTTTTGCTACGAAGCAAATTTTTTAGACACAAACGACGAAGTCAAAACAAAGAAAAAATGTCAGAAATAAAACCTGCAGAAATTTCCGGAATACTGCGCGAGCAACTCTCCGGATTTAAATCTGAAGCAGAATTGCAAGAAGTAGGTACAATCCTCCAGGTGGGTGATGGTATCGCTCGTATTTACGGTCTCTCAAATGTGCAATCCGGTGAGTTGATTGAATTTGAAACCGGTGTACGCGGTATCGTGTTGAACCTCGAGGAGGATAACGTCGGTGCTGTATTGCTTGGTTCTAGCACAGGCCTCAAGGAAGGTTCTGTTGCAAAGCGTACCGGCAAGATCGCTTCCATTCAAGTGGGCGAAGGTCTTCTCGGTCGCGTGGTGAACACTCTTGGTGAAACCATCGATGGTAAAGGTCCTGTGACTGGTGAACTTTTCGAAATGCCTCTCGAGCGAAAAGCTCCGGGTGTGATCTACCGTCAGCCTGTAAAGGAACCGTTGCAAACGGGTATCAAAGCAATCGATGCGATGATTCCAATCGGTCGTGGTCAGCGTGAGTTGATCATCGGTGACCGTCAGACGGGCAAGACCACTGTGGCCATTGACACCATCATCAACCAGAAAGAATTTTATGATAGAGGCGAACCGGTTTTCTGCATTTATGTAGCCATCGGGCAGAAGGGCTCTACCATTGCCTCGAACGTGAAAACGTTGGAAGAAGCAGGTGCGCTTGCCTATACTGTGATCGTTGCAGCCACGGCTTCTGATCCTGCTCCTCTCCAGTTCTACGCTCCTTTTGCAGGTTGCGCTATCGGAGAGTTTTTCCGCGACACAGGTCGTCCTGCATTGATCGTTTATGATGATCTTTCAAAACAGGCCGTGGCTTATCGTGAAGTGTCACTGTTGCTTCGTCGCCCTCCGGGACGTGAAGCATATCCCGGTGATGTGTTCTATCTCCACAGCCGTCTCCTCGAGCGTGCTGCGAAAATCAACGAAACACAAAGCGTTGCTGAAAGCATGAATGACCTTCCTGCTTCTCTGATAGGAAGAGTAAAAGGTGGTGGTTCTTTGACGGCGTTGCCGATCATCGAAACACAGGCCGGTGACGTGTCTGCATACATTCCAACCAACGTGATCTCGATCACCGATGGTCAGATTTTCCTCGAGACAAATCTCTTCAATAGTGGTGTGCGTCCTGCGATCAACGTAGGTATCAGCGTAAGCCGCGTGGGTGGTTCTGCTCAAATCAAATCTATGAAAAAAGTGGCGGGTACTTTGAAACTCGATCAAGCACAGTTCCGCGAATTGGAAGCTTTCTCAAAGTTCGGTTCTGACCTCGACGACGCTACAAAATTTGTACTTGATAAAGGTCGCCGCAACGTGGAGATCCTGAAGCAAGGACAGAATCAGCCGATGTCGGTTGACAAACAAGTAGCGATTCTTTACGTCGGAACAAAAGGGCTGCTTTCAAAAGTGCCTGTGGAAGATGTGAAGAAATTTGAAGAAGATTACCTCGCTTACCTCTCCAAGAATCACAAGGATGTTTTGGAAGCACTGGGCAAAGGAATTATCGACGATAAAATCACCGGTGTACTGGAAACTGTGGCTGCGGAATTATCGGCGAGATATAGATAAGTAATTGGAAATTGGTAGCGGGCATTGGGAGGGTCGAACTTTCACTATACAAAACCAATTTCAATTATTAATTATTAAATAGGAGTGTTGGTTGGTAATAGAAACAGGTAGAGTAATGGAGCGCAATCCCTAACCCCTAACCCCCAGAAAATAAACAGGAAGAGGTAAGAAGTAAAAGGCGCGTGTTTCCCAATACCCAATACCAATTTCCCAAGACCAAAAAATGGCAAACCTCAAAGAAATACGAATCAGGATCACTTCGGTGAACAGTACCATGCAGATTACTTCCGCAATGAAGTTGGTGAGTGCTGCGAAACTGAAACGCGCGCAAGACAAGATCACTGCGATGCGTCCGTATGCCGAGAAGATGCAGGAAATCCTCAACAACGTCAGTTCAAGTCTCGACGCTTCTGAGAATGCGTACAGCTCTCAACGTGAAGTGAAGAATGTGTTGGTAGTTGCCATCACATCCAATCGTGGTCTTTGCGGCGGATTCAACAACAACGTTTTGAAGGAAATAAAAATCCTATTGAACGGTGAGTTGAAAGGAAAGAATGTGAAGATTCTTTCACTGGGTAAGAAGGCATTTGACGGGTACAAGAAAACAAATTATCACACCACAGAAGGTTTTTCTGAAACGCCCTACAACGTATTCGATAAATTGAATTTCGAAAATGCATCTGTTATTGCGCTTGAAATCATGAAGCAGTATGTGGATGGCAAATTCGACAAAGTGGTGTTGGTTTACAACAAGTTTAAAAATGCCGCAGCACAAATTCTGGTGGCTGAGCAATACTTGCCGGTGAAGCCCACGCAAGTTGCGGGTAAATCGGTGCAAACGGATTACATCTTCGAACCACAGAAAGAACAGATTATCGAAGAGTTGATTCCGCGCACTTTGAAGGTACAACTCTTCAAAGCATTGCTCGATTCAAACGCATCAGAACATGGCGCGCGTATGACTGCCATGCACAAGGCAACAGACAACGCCGGTGATATGGTGAAGGAATTGAAATTGAACTATAACAAGGCTCGTCAGGCTGCTATCACTGGAGAAATTCTAGAGATAGTGGCGGGAGCGGAGGCGTTGAAGGGGTAGAGCAATTTTACTTTTTCATCTGACACGATCCCTCTAAGTATGTAAGTAGGAAAAGTTGCTATTGAATTTTTAGTCTCTCTTCAAGTATAATTGTAAACTGGGTTAGAATTACACCCCAATACTTGGTACGAATACATCGGAGAACCAACACTCGCTGGTGCAATCATGTACAGAATGTCAGCAAAAGCATATCGTATCGAGCTTCAGAGACAATCATTCAGAAAGGAAGCATTTAAAAAAAATGAATCCACCTTCTTTAAATTGGCAATACTGTAGCAACTTATATGGGAAAATAAGTGGTACACTTTGACCGGAATGGGTGGTACACTTTCATCGGAATGGACAATGTGCCAATGGGTCGAAATGAAAACTCACCCGCCACCTTTCACCGATTCAAAGAAGATAAAACACGAAAAGGATTCTAAATTTTATTACTAATTATTTTCTCAAAAGTTGAGACTATTTCTTTTAATAGCTTTTTTCCTTTTTTGTTCTTTTGTTTCAAGAACACAAACCAACCTTGTTCTCAACCTAAGTTTTGAGGACACCGTTTCTTATGAGTGGATACCTTTGGAAAACATACCTATATGCAAAGACTGGAACGATCCTGGCGCCCGCACCACCGACTACTTCTCCCCTTATTGTGCTGAACTTGGTTGGGGAATCTGTTGGTGTGCGCCATTTTCTGAGTGTTTTGGGTATCAGGATTCACAAGATGGTGTAGCTCATTTGGGTATTGATATTTATGAATCTACAGAAGTTACCATGGAGTATGCCCAAGGCTTTTTACTTCATCCTTTGGAACATGGTAAGTCCTATGAAGTTTCGCTCTATGATAGCTCGCAATTGAAAGAAGTAATGCGTAATTTGAAATTCGTAATTGAATAAAAAATGGCTAAGAAAAAAAACATTCCATCCGAAAGCGGCTTCAATGAAATCCTGCTTTACACAACACCTAATGGAAATGTAAAAGTTGAAATTTATTTACAAAACGAAACCATCTGGCTTACCCAACAAAAAATTGCCGACTTGTTTGGTGTGCAAAGACCAGCCGTTACCAAGCACCTGAAAAATATTTTTGAAACCGGAGAGTTGCAGGAAGAAGTGGTTAGTTCCATTTTGGAACATACCACTCAGCACGGTGCCATAGAAGGAAAAACGCAGGAAGCGAAAACCAAATTCTACAATCTGGATGCAATTATTTCTGTTGGCTATCGTGTAAATAGCACACAAGCCACAGCATTTCGTATGTGGGCTACCGAACGTTTAAAGGAATACATCATCAAAGGTTTTACGATGGATGATGAACGGTTGAAAAACCCCAACAACATTTTTGGTAAAGATTATTTTGAAGAGCAGCTTGCCCGAATCCGTGACATCCGAAGCAGTGAACGAAGATTTTATCAAAAAATAGCCGACATCTACACACAATGCAGTGCCGACTATAATGTAGAAACACAAAGCACAAAAGATTTTTTTGCAACCGTTCAAAACAAATTGCACTGGGCAATAACCGGGCAAACCGCAGCCGAACTGATTGCAGCAAGAGTGGACAGCACAAAACAAAACATGGGTTTAACCACTTGGAAGAATGCACCGAAGGGCAGCATCCGTAGAACAGATGTAGGCATTGCAAAAAATTATTTGAACGAAAAAGAATTGGATGGTTTGAACAGAATCGTGACTATGTATTTGGATTTTGCAGAGAACCAGGCAAGGAAAGGAGTAGTGATGTATATGAAAGATTGGATTGGAAAATTAGATGCGTTCCTGCAATTCAACGAAGAAGCAGTGTTGAAACATCAGGGCAAAGTTTCTCACGAAGTTGCTTTGGCACTTGCCGAAAATGAATTTGAAAAATACAGAGTTGCTCAAGACAAAATAGTAGAAAGCGATTTTGATAAAGTAGTAAAGCAATTACGAATTAAAAATGAAAAATTGCGAAAATGAATAATTTTCAGTATTTAATTGTCTTTACGTCTCTTCTGGCTGAGTCTGGCTCAAACAATTAATAGAATTTCTGTTTCCCTAAACAAGGGTGTATCCTAAGTCTTTCTGATATGAACATAGCCAAATCAAACATATACTGGCAAGTCAGTATCACTCTGGTACTTTCTTTTAGATGTTTTCCAATCCATTGTCAAAAGTATTGGTGTGGATTGCTAAAAAAGCCATTTCGAAAAATTCGAAATGAGTTTTTGTTGTAGTCAAGTCTTGCTTAGCTTCATCAGGCTACTAAGAATAGTATTTCTACCACTCCATGAGGAGTTCGCTGCACAATGCTTAATCCATTTCATTCTTATCTCACCACCAGCTTCACTTTGTGTTCTCCAATCTTCACCACATAAAATCCTGCTGCAATTGAAGAACAATCTACCTGAAAATTTGCGGAAGTGACATTGCCAATTCGCTTCACTTGTTGCCCAAGTTCATTTGTAATTATTGCATCACTGCCTATCAATTTTGATGGAATGTTGATGGTGATATTGTCGCTTGTTGGGTTGGGATAAATGAGTATTCCACCAGCAATGTTTTCATCTACAAAATTTGCAATGAACTCACTCACGTGGCGTTTGTAAACTCCACTTCCTTTGGTGCATACATATGCCCAGTCGTTGTTGATGATTATGTCAAACACCTGATTATTGTCCAAGCCATCACCCACATCTGTCCAAGTTTCTCCTAAATCATTGGTCATAAAAACCCCAGGTGTATCTATGTTTCCATAAGCGCCAACAAAAAGCATTTCTTCATAAACAGCGAAGGAAGATGGTGCTCCATAAGTGTCAAAATTCATACTTGTCCAAGTATCGCCACCGTTGGTTGATTTATATATGGTGCCCGAATTGCCTCCTGCTACAAATAGCACATTACCTATATGTCCGATTTTGTATAGTGCAAAATCTGAAGGCAAATCATTGTTGATGTTGCTCCAACTGTTGCCGAAGTTGACAGATTTGTAAATCCCCGTTTGAGACACTGCATAAAGTGTATTGCCAATTGACATAATATCCATGACATAGGTATCCGCAATTCCAGTGTTGCTTGCTGACCAAGTCTGTCCATCATCAGTGCTGATTATAACACCGCTCCCATTGGCAGCGAAAATGTCGGTGCCAACTTGCGCGAAGTTGCCAACTCCCGTTGACTGTAGCCCTTGATTACAGACTGTCCATGTATCACCATTGTCAACTGAACGGACTATACCACCGTCACCAGAAGCCAAAATGGTATTGCCAAGTGTGGCGAGGGTAGACAAAGAAACCCAGTATTCCGGTGTGGCTGATGCTTCCCAATTATCACCCTCATCGGATGTTTTGTACATACCAGTGAATTGGGTTCCTACATATACATCGTTGCCGTGGGCTGTCATTCCAAGACACCACGTGCTGGTTATTTCATTGGACACATCCTCCCAAGTATTTCCGTTGTCTCCGCTATAGTGCAATTGAGGTGAACCGAAAATGGAATAGTCCACAGAATAATAGCCGGACTGAATAAGCAACTTACCATTGGAGAGCGCATGGAACGAACTCATACCGGTTCCCCAATCTGTATTTACCGGCAACCAATCGTAACCGTTATTGTTCGAGAAATAAGGTTCTCCACTAGATCCACCGGTGATATAAATGAAACTTTCTGCTGTGGACATCGCCATACCATAAGACGTCTCTGGAAGTTCAGAACTGATGTCTAACCAGAAGTTGCCTCCGTCTGTAGAGGTGTAAAACCCGTTGGTAGTAGTGGCAAAAAGATTGGCGCCTACTGCTGCTATTTTACTACAATAAGTACCAGCCGCAAAACCATTTTCTAATGGACTGTATGTAGCAGCTCCATCAAGCGATTCGTAAAGTCTGCCGTTGACAATGGTGAGAACTTTGTCTTCCAAAACGAGTATTTGAGTTGTCGTAAAATACTGGTAGGGAGTGATGCCTGCAAGACTCGAAGCCCAAGTTTGTCCACCATCATGAGAGAAAAAATTTCCGCCACCTGTTGTGCCCACATAGATGCTAGCTCCAGCAGCGGCAATACATGAGGATTCATAGCTGGTCCATAAGCTAGGATAGGTTTCCCAAGTAATGCCATCATCGCTGCTGTGGCAAACTCCATCAAATCCACCCAAACGAGTACCAACATATACTTCGTCCCCATCCATTGCGATGCAGTTGATGTCGTAATTCTTCAATCCATTGTTGCGCGCTGCCCAGTTGCCACCGTTGTTGGTGCTGCGGAAAACTCCACCGTATTGTGTTCCCACATATATTTCTTCTTCATTGTTTGCATAGCAACTTACATAACCACCGCGCGGACCATTGGTTTGTTGCCATTGTGCATTGGTGAAGTTTGCAAGCGCAAGCATCACAACGATGCTGCAAAGTGTAAAAATGTTTTTCATTTTGAA
>JAYTMF010000346.1:0-2585 GCA_043728755.1 Flavobacteriales bacterium | reverse complement strand
CGAGTTGTTGAAGTATAATAAAGCTCATTAGCAAGTGACAAGCTCGTGATGAGTGATCATCGGAGTGAAGAAAGTCAAACGGCAAAGACCTGTACCGAGGAACACGAAGTACATATGAGGCCAGACGATGTAGGTAAGTGTGCACATCAACACGAAGCCTGTAACAACAACATCGGATGGTAGATGTAACGGGAATAGGTCGAAAGTTAAAGGGCTTACCATGGGAGATCTCCGTGTCCACGGGTTGGACAAAGCGGAGAAGTCAGCAGAGGTCGTAGTAGCTACGGACACGAGTTGTGATGAATCACAGAGGACTCACCAAGTAGCGAAGGACTGAACACTGTGTTGTTCCAAATGACGCGAGGATCGTCCGCCATCAAGGGGAGAAGCCATCGTTAAATGGAACAGAGAAATTTAATTGTAGTGAAATGAAAGGATGATTGAAACAGTAATCAACAAACGCAACATGCAACTTGCTTGCATCCATGTTGTGCGGAACAAAGGTTCCGCGGGCGTGGATCGTATGCCGGTAAGTGTGCTGAAAGATTTTGTTCGAGAGAACAAAACAAGAATCGCAGAAGCATTGCAACAAGGCGATTACAGACCTCAACCGATTCTGGGAGTGTCCATTCCCAAGAGCAATGGAAAGATGCGTTTACTAGGCATCCCAACGGTGGTAGATCGTTGGGTACAGCAATGTGTGGCTCAGGCAATCACACCCAAGTTTGAATTTGATTTCAAACCGCACAGCTACGGTTTTCGTCCAGGCAAAAACGCACAACAATGCGTACAACAATCACAGCGTTATATCAATGATGGTTTTAGTCATATCGTTGACATCGACCTGAAAAGCTTCTTCGATGAAGTGGATCATTGCGTATTGCTTCAGTTGTTGTACCGCAAAGTGAAATGTAAAACCACACTCCAACTTATTCGCCAATGGCTGCGCGCCCCGATCATGATCGAAGGCAAACTTGTGAAGCGAAGAAAGGGAGTGCCACAAGGAAGTCCGTTGAGTCCGTTGTTGTCCAACATCATGTTGCATGAGTTGGACAGAGAATTGGAAAAGCGCGGCTGCAAGTATGTCCGCTATGCCGATGATTTTAGCATTTACTGCAAGAAGAAATCGGAAGCGAAGAAGATGGGCAACGAGGTTTTTCTTTTCTTAAAGAACAAACTCAAACTACCCATCAACCGCGAGAAGAGCGGCATACGCAGACCTGTAAACTTCAACCTACTGGGATACAATTTTGTACCCACGTACGAAAAAGGAGTGAAGGGTAAATACCAACTTGTGGTGAGCGAAAGTAGTTGGATGAATTTGAAAGAAAAGATCAGAACCATCACACGCAAAACGGCTCCGCTGACGATAGCCGAACGCATCCGACAACTCAAAGAAGTACAACGAGGCTGGTTGGAATACTTCCGACTTGGAAGCTTAATTGGCAAACTTGGAACGCTTGATAGTTGGGTGCGCAACAGACTACGCAACTGCATATGGAAGGACTGGAAGAAACCCGAACGCAAGAGAAAGAATCTCATGCAACTCGGAGTGGATTACCACCACGCCTATGCATGGAGTCGCACGCGGAAAGGTGGATGGGCGATTGCGCAAAGCCCGATTATGATTACCACGATCACACTGGAACGATTGGCCAAACGTGGCTATGAATCCATGCTCGAACACTACAAGAAAATCCGTCCAGAACAAATGTTTATGGGCACATCTTTTACACAGTGAACCGCCGTGTGCGAGGTCCGCATACACGGTGGTGTGAGAGGCGCACCCTATCGGAGAAATCCGGTAGGGCCGTCTACTCGATTATGTGTGGTGTCTCTGGAAGATCAATTTCCGCTAAGATCTGCTTTTGGATCTGCAAGACGTTGCTTGATGTATGCCTTCAACTCATCGAAGGACATGTTTTGAGTTTCCATACTGATTTTGTCGCGGATTTCGCGCATCATTTGAACAGCATCAAATGTTTTGACTTTGTTACTCATCTTCGTATTTTATTAAGTCCTTCGGACTGCGAATTTCCAACATCGAATGCCCGAGCCGCAGATTCACTGAATTGTATCCTTTGATTTTATCAAGATTCACAATGTGCTTGAAGTTCCAACTGGCCAAAACATCTACTTTATTCAGACTTGCCAAAGCTATATGCCTGCAATCTTCTAAACTCGTTTTACCAACTACGCCAGCTTGTATGTATTCATCCGCGAGCTGCGCAGCCTCTTGAGTAAATTCAATGCGTTCAAACTTGTCCTGTGAAAAACTTAACAACAATTCTCTCACGCGCGCTGGAGCATTCAACACTTCAAGATCAAGTAAGTCAGAAGTCACAAATATGACCTCGCCACTTTTCCAGCGATCGAACAACTTCCAGGTTGCTTCTTTGAATTCTTCATCAAAGTAGCCGCCAACAACAGAAGTATCAATATAGATTCTCAGCTTCATGCCGCCCAAAGATAACCGAAATTGACTTTTCGACTCGAAGCCATCGGTTAGATATTCCGCGCAAAGTGTACCACCTTTTCCGCGGCAAACTGTACCGCTATAGTTAGTGTCTGATTTATGTTAATTG
>JAYTMF010000345.1:0-8408 GCA_043728755.1 Flavobacteriales bacterium | reverse complement strand
GTGGAAATCCCGCAAGCGACAGACGCTTTATGCAAAGCGCAGGGCCATTCAAACTTTTACCCGGTGACTTCAACAACATAACTGTAGGTGTACTCTATGCACGCGCAGCAGCAGGTGATCCATTCCAGTCTGTTGAGTTGTTGCGCGTGGCGGATGACAAGGCGCAAGCCCTTTTCGACAATTGTTTTGAATTAATTTCGGGTCCCGATGCTCCCGACATATTTGTAAGCGAACTGGAAAATGAAGTGATACTGATGTGGTCGAATGAGAATCCGCTCAGCTCAAACATACATGAATCGTACTTGCTTTTAGATCCCGCAATACCCGAAGTGGATATTGACGGCAATGCATATACTGAAGAGGAAAGAAGCTACAAATTCCAAGGGTATTTGATCTATCAATTGCTCGACGACAAGGTAGCAGGAAGCGATCTCTCGGACATCAATAAAGCAAGGTTGATTGGTCAATGCGATATTGAAGATGACGTTGCCGAAATCATCAACTATCGCCGTGATGAAGAGACACAAGTTATTACAGGCAATCTTATGGTGTTGGGTAACAATACCGGAATTATTCATTCGTTGCGCGTGACTGAAGATGCATTTGCGCTGGGCACGAAAAAACTGATCAACCACCGAACATATTACTTCATGGTGCTTGCATACGGATACAACAATTACCTCCCGTTTGAATACACAACCGGTGGTGGTCAGGATGAATCATTCTTGCCTTCGAGAAAGGGACCGGTAGTGGAAATTCCTTTGATCAAAGCCATTCCACATAAGATCGCCCCTCAAAATGGCGGCACTGTTGCACAAGGATTCTACGGTCAAAAATTAGCTCTGATTCAAATAGAAGGTGTGGGCAACGCCAAAGAATATTTGCGCATGAGCACCTTGAGTGAAGTAGAAATTCTAAATGCAAATTTTATTGAAGACGTTCAGTACCTCTCAGGAAATAGCCCGGTGGCTGTGAAAGTGATTGACCCACTTCGCGTACCTATTGCAGAATTTGAATTGCGACTTGCACCACAAAATCAAGATTTGAATTCCGATTCAACTCACTGGCAACTCACCAATATCACCACCGGTGAAAACTATGCATCCAATCACTCCATCAACAATCTCTATGAAGAGATCATGGTTCAATGGGGCTTGTCAGTAGAATGGAAACAGCCCAATTCTTCGGAACTCAACGTTGAACATTACACTGACTTCATTTCAGCCTCCATTCATTTTGATGACTTGCAAAATCCATGGTTGCGCGGATTTCCTGATGATGATTCATATTCATCTTTCAACTGGATACGGTCAGGAACAAACTACAAAGACCCTGTTGATGGAGACCCGTTGGAAGTCGCTTATAACGACTATAGACAAGGCGCACTCCTTCCTGAAAGCACCGAACAATACTATACCGACGGAAGCGAAAAATACGAGTCGATTTTGGGGGGAACATGGGCGCCCTATTGCCTGGTGAGCGCCACAGATTCGAATGCGACTCTTGGCCAATGGATCGACATTGCTGCACCAACCATTAAAACACTTAGCGGTGATATTACTTCCTTGTTTCTTCCAAAATATTCTTCCAATATCAAGGGACTCAACAATATTGACGTCGTATTTACTCCGGATAAAAATCTTTGGACACGATGCGCCGTGTTTGAAATGCAATCGCAAACTTCTTTGTCACAAGAACAAACATCGAAGATGCAAATGCGCAAACACCATTCATTGGATAAAAATGGCATCGCCTCGGGAACGACTGGATGCAATGAAGCGGAAGCAACATCGAATGGTCTGCAGCCTGAAGGCATGTCGTGGTTTCCGGGTTATGCCATCGATGTGGGTACTGGCGAACGTCTCAACATGGCGTTTGGTGAAGACTCATGGCTTTCAGGTGAAAATGGCCAAGACATGATATGGAATCCGACAGCGCAATATGTAAATTCTGCAGGCGCAATTCTCGCCGGTGGACAACATTGGATCTATGTTTTTAAAAACATGCGACATATCCCGCAAGCGCAAAATATGATGCCTAAATACGATTTCGGCAGCTATATATATGCGAAGCGTGGCGCCAACGGAACACTTTCAACCGGTGCACTGCGCGAAATTTTCGGCGCATGCACGTGGGTGGGATCAGCAATGCTCAACGACAATTCTCAAATGAAAAATATGGCCGACGGTCTGGTGCCCGGTAATGCACGTATCGAAATCAGAATTGTGGTGCCGTATAAAAAATATGATGTTACACATCCTGATACATACGATTATACAGCTGCTACAAACTGGTGGAATCCACTATATTCATTTTCAACGGAAGGGATCAATACGATTACAGGTCATACCAATGCATTGACTTCGTCATTGTCCTCCATCAATGTAGTACCCAATCCGTACTATGCATTTTCATCCTATGAAACTAACAAGCTGGACAACCGAGTGAAGATCACCAATCTTCCCAACAGATGTAAAATAACTATCTATGATCTCACCGGCACAGTGATTAGGCAGTACAACAAATCCGATCCGCTTACATCACTCGACTGGGATCTGAAAAACCACAAAAACATTCCAATCGCTAGCGGTGTGTTTCTCATCCACGTTGTAGTACCTGATGTAGGTGAAGTAATACTAAAATGGTTCGGCGTTATGCGACCGGTGGATCTGGATAGTTTTTAAAGTGGATCGAAGGCATCTTCCAACTGCTCACCTTTTTTGGGGGATGAAATTGCATTCAAAATGTAAATGCGAAATTGTAGTTGAGAATTTGGAAATGATATTAATCCAAGACTTTGCTATGCCATATTTTCGGGAAGCTCATTCTTCGAAATTATATTTACACAACAGTAAAATTGAAATCGTTCAATCATGATAAAAGTTACATCGGGTGAAGGAAGTAACCTGTTTGTAAAGCGAGTGCAAGAGCAAAGGCGTCATTGGCGCCTTTGTTCATGAATAGACGAATTCAAAGATTCAAGAATTCAAAATTCAAGAACTATTCGTTGAACCCTTTATACCAATGTGATTTATAAAACAGGCCAATGTTTGAGAAATCATACAGTTGTAAATGCTAATGGATACAAGTGTTTCTTTCAATCTGGCGAAGCGAAGATTGGACTATTACACTTGTCCAATCGGTATTACGAACAGACAAGACTCCTTGGCCGTTTCTCCGTGATAAAGAAATTCAAAAACCGATCATTGAACTTTCCACGAACAAACATGACGACTTCGCCGATCCTCCGTGACTACGTTTATCACTGATCAAAACATGCGTCCGTTAAAAAAGAAACACTTTGAGTAAAACCCCCAACCCAAATCCGCCAATACTAGTCAGCAACGTGAAGGCGGTAACTTTCCATAAAGGGAAGTTGATGAGCTTAAAGATCCAAATGCAAAAGATAAAATACATCACTGCATTGACCAGTGAATAGATCAGCATCAGCGTTACAAAATCCTTCGTAAAGAAAGAACCAATGACCAGACCCAGCACACGCATAATAGTCAAAGCAATTTGAAAAATAAAAAATTGCCGCTCCTTTCTCAGTATGTTGAACAATGAAGACAATGGTGATGAAATCATTCTAAAAAAGTAAAAGATGATCAATACTTCGGCAGCACGTCCTGCTGTTGACCAACGTTCTTCCAACAGCAGAAGATAAAATTTTTCGCCGAATGAAAAAATGAAAACAGAAAAGAGTAATGAGATCAACACGATTGCTTTGTACAGTTTCCAGGTAATTCCTGCCAGCTCGTGCATTCTACCGTGTATAAGTTCGCTTGCCTTCTGCACAAAAACAGAATAGACTCCTGCACCCAACATCCTAATTGGCAAGTCGAGAATTATCAGTGAATAAGAATAAAATCCGATAGTATCAATGCTAAATCCAAGCGTGGTGAGCAACGCGGCTGGAAGATTATTCGAAAAGATGTTGATGACATTTCCCCAATAGATATAAAGTGGAAACTCCTTGTACTCTTTTGCGACAGCAAACAACTCCGCGCGAGAAAAACGCAATTTCATCTGCACTCCGAAATCACTCAACACTGAACCACAATAGGTGATTGTCCGTAATCCATGTTGAAGTAACGTCGTATAAACAAGTCCTCCGGGTGTGGCGGTTATCCACCATCCGTATAGCGCGTTGAATACTTTGGCAACAAGAGTGGTAGTGACAGACCACCAGGTCTGTTTACGGAATTCCTTGTTGCGCACCGCCCAATCCGAAGTAATTCTGTCAAAGGACATCAGCAAAATGGTCGGCCCTATCCAGTAGATCCAACTGCCCAGTTCTTCATGATTAAAAACGCGAAGAACACTTTTTCCAAAACAAAGTGATACCCCTGTCACCATAAGCGAAAAAATCACCGCGATCCAAATTGACAATCGAAGTAATGCTGAAAATTTGCGCTCTTCTTTAGGTATGACGAATGCCTGATGGTATCCAAACGTCGATGCATTTCCGAGCGTTGAAACGTAGAGATTGAAAATCCCATAGACACCATAAACAGCAGGAGAGTAAATCCTTGCGAGTATGGTAAAAAAGACAAATTGAATGAGTATTGAAACGCCCGACGATGCAAACATCCATGCAGAATTCTGCACAAATGACCCGCGCACGAAGAGCGACTCTCTGATCTCTCTGTATATTGAATGTATCTTCTTCAAAACAACCTTCTATAGTTTTGTTGAAAATGTGAATTCAAAAGCTTTACTTTGCAGAAAGGAAGCCTAATTTCAAACTACAATATGTTCTTTCAACAATTCGCAAAGAAACTGGCAATTGTGCAATTCCTTCTTTTCGGGGTGGTTGTTTATTCACACAGTCAATTCACCCCATCTGATATCACTGGTTTGGAAATTTGGCTGGATGCGGATGTCGGTCTTACTCTAAGTGACAATCTCGTTCAACAATGGGACGATCAAAGCAGCAACGAACGGCACGCAACAAGCCCTGCGCCATCGGTGCAGCCCGAGCTCTTACCAAATGAACTCAATGGTCATCACGTACTATCGTTCGACGGCATTTCCGACTTCTTCAGTTTCACGGAAATTTCTAATGCAAGAACTTTCTTTTGGGTAATGAAAGAAAATCCGGAATCAGTTCCCGGTAGTCCGCGCCCTCTGATGGGATGGATAGGCGGATTCAATTTTTTACGAGGTCTCGATGAGACGTTTTGGGACACCCAATATTCACATATCGGAGTTCGCAATGGAACAACGCGTTTGAATCTTCAACAAATCAATCCATTCACTACTCCGGTTCCTTCGGAATATTTTGTTGCCTCACTAAGGACATCAGAAATCGTTCAAGCTTCACATATCACCCAAGAATTAGGAATTTACTATCGTTCATGGTGGGGTGAAATCGCTGAGATCATCATTTATAGTTCGGTACTCTCGGATGAGGAAATTTTACTGGTTGAAAATTATCTAGCGAACAAATATGCTCCGGTCTTCTCGGAAATGCCTGATGTAAACATACCCTATGGTTTCTGTAGTACGTCGATATGCGCTCCAGATAATTTCAATGAATATATCTGGTCAACCGGCGAACATTCACAATGCATCGACATTGTAGTTGCAGGTGAATATTCGGTTATCGTTACTGATCTGTTTGATCGCACTTATTATGATACGCTGTTCGTCTCCTTTCCGGGAAATACGCAATTACCACCAACAACAACCAATTGTCTAGGCGATCCTTTTACTTGGGATCTTCAACTAAGTGAAACAGTATATGATTTTCAGTGGAGCAACAACAGCACATCTTCAACAGTTGTAATCTTTGATTCTGGTGAATATTCTCTGACCATCACTGACGATAACAATTGTACGTTCACACAAGAATTTCAAATCTCGGTCGATTCTCTTTCCTCACTCATCTCACTCGGCCCCGATCAGAATCTATGTTCCGGAAATGCCATCGGTCTATTGCCGCATTCATTTTCTGATCTGCTTTTTCAATGGAATGACAACTCAAATGATTCATCTATCATTGTCAACGAATCGGGAGAATATTATATTATTGTTACGGATGAATTTGGATGCCATGCTTTCGACTCTATCTACATTGAGATTATTGGCACAGCACCTGAAATCGGATTCATTGCATCAGGACTTTGTGAAGATGCCTCGGCCGTTCTTCTGGCAACATATACCGATGATATCGAATCCTTCGAATGGGAATTCGGAGATGGCTCGAATGATTCGGGGGAATCTGTAGCCCACATTTATTCTAACTCAGGAAATTTCACTGTCGTTTTACACGCAATGGCAACTTCCGGTTGTTCGTCGACTTTTTCAAACACAATTCATATTTATCAAAAACCTTCATTGCAATTTTCCACCGATCAATTATGTCAAAATCTACCCGTTGTTTTTATGGATCTGTCTTCCTCTGAAGAAGGAACACTGCTCGATTGGAATTGGGTGATTGACGGCATTGAATACGACGGAGCTGCAGTGAACGCTTCCTTTGGAGCATCCGGATTTTACAACATCCATTTGGAAGGAATAGACAATCATGCTTGCACAGCACAACTGGATTCGTTCATAGAAATTTTGCCTTCTCCGGTTGTCAATTTCTCGACCAGTGGCTTATGCCATGGCGTACTCACTTCATTTACTTCTGTCATTGACAATTCACAGACAGGCAACGTCACTTCATACGCATGGAATTTTGGAGATAACACCGGATCCTCACTCATCAACCCCACACATTATTATCCGCAAAGCGGAAATTATGATGTTGCTCTTCTAGCGACCACAGCCAACGGATGTGGCAATATCCACAACGAGAACATTACCATTTTCGCCAAACCGATTTCTGATTTTGATATCCGAAATGCTTGTCAAAATGTGCCCTACACATTTGTGAATGAATCCACTTCCAGTTTGGAAGATCCCATTACACAATGGCAATGGGTAGTCAACGGCCAGTCAACTTTGAATGGCATTTCTCCTTCGCACATTTTCGTGAACACGGGATTGGCGCCTGTCACTTTACAAGTGTCCACTGTTCAGGGCTGCACCGATTTTGTCTCACAACAGATTCCGGTATGGAGCAATCCTGTAGCGGCCTTTTCATTCACCCCTGAAATAGGAGCCTCTCCTTTTGAAGTTCAGTTCGTGAATGAGTCGGTTGGATCCACCAGTGCTCGCTGGATGTTTGGAGACTCTCATGAAAGTGATGAATTCAATCCAACTTTCACATTTACACTCAACGGAACGTACTACACACAACTCATTGCAACGAATACTGCCGGATGCATGGATACTACCGGAAGAATAGTCACTGTGGCTGTGCCGCGATATGAGACAGCACTACAATTAATTGATTTGCACACAACGCCTTCTGGAAATGTGCTGACAACGCGAGTGGTCAACACCGGCAATATTGAAATCACCGAGTTACTAATAGCATGGCAGATAGGAAATGATGCTCCTGTCTCCGAAGTATGGAATGGTACGCTGGCTCCGGGCATGACACTGGATTATGAATTTCACTCATTGATGCACTTTGTAGGTCATCAATATCCGTACTTGTGTGTTGAAGCAACTCCCGTTTCACCCTTTTATTCAGACATGAATCAACTGGATAACGTCATTTGTATATCCGCCGGCGTCAACGATTTTATACTTATGCCGCCTTTTCCCAATCCGTCAAATGATCAATTATTCATTCGTTTTATTATACCGACAGATGGAGATATAGATATATATATCTACGACATGCTCGGGCGGCGGGTAATGGAAATGCGGGAAGAGCAACTTGTAAAAGGATTTCATCAATACTATGTGGATATTACACAATTGCCGCAAGGACATTATCAACTCGCAGTGATTACAGCGAACGCCGAAGGTGTTGTCTCCTTTATGAAGCGCGATGAATAGTTCGCGTTTCAATATTTGCACTGCTCACCTACTGCCCTTCTTGCGAAAAATTCATGCCCCAATTTTGTTGTCACTCTCACACAAATGAAACACGAATAATTATTCTGATTGGTCTCCTCATGGCCTTCAATGCCATCGCTGATGCTACGCTTACCTCTACATTTTTCGCTGGTGCTTATAAGTGATATTCCTATAATCAATGAGCTTAACATTCATCGCTATCACAACGAAATTCACAAATTTCAATTCACAGAGGCACACCTAAAATTCTTCGACAACAACGCCACTTCGCAAGATAAGAAAGTTGCACTGATCAATGCCCTTGGATAGGGCGAGTCGGAAAATATTCAGATGATGAAACGGCATTTGATGAAAAAATGTATGTTTCAACAAATGGTGCTTGTTTCCATTCTTCATGTACCTGCATACGAAAACCAAGATTTCTATGAGCCCGCCAAAGTGATCAGTCACGATGATCTTCTGTTGCTGGCATATATGCAGGTCAT
>JAYTMF010000344.1:0-2063 GCA_043728755.1 Flavobacteriales bacterium | reverse complement strand
GGTCCCGGCCGTGATGTAGAATGGTCGAACGGCATTTTTACACGACCTTTTGGCAGAGCGATCAATGTCTTCTCAGAATTACGGAGACTGTCGGAACCGCTCGGAGCAAGAGTGGGCGAGCGAAGTGTGATCTGGGGCGCCGGAAGGCGACACAGTGGTCGCGGGCATTGAAATTTTAAGGGGCTATTTTAATCCGCTTGCGGGGCATTGGCCCGATTATGAGTTCCGTTCATAATTTTATTCCAAATCGAAAAATATATTCCACTTTTTTGATGGTAATTTTTTCTCAAAAAGTATAAGCAAAATTTAGTAAGGATTTCAAATGTCAAAAAATTTGCTTACACTTTTGAACTTTTTTTAGATTGAAATTTTAAACACTTCGAAACGGCTCTCCATAATTTTCAATCTTCAATTTGCAATTTCTATTTCCTGACCACCACGTTTCCACCAACAATCGTAAGCATAACTTTGGTATTGGGAATATCGTTTTCATCACACGATAGCAAGTTCTTGTCGAGTAGCACGATGTCGGCAAATTTTCCCACTTCCAGACTTCCTTTTTTCTCTTCTTCGAAATTGGCAATGGCGGCCCAGATGGTTATACCACGCAACGCATCTTCACGTGTCAATGCATTTTCTTTTTGAAAGCCCTCCGACGGTTGTCCTTTTAAATCCTTTCTGCTGACTGCTGCATAAAAGGTGAGTAGGGGTGAAATATCTTCCACCGGAAAATCTGTTCCCAAAGCTATCATCCCATTTTGCTCTTTCAATTCGCGATAGGTGTATGCGCGCATCATACGGGTTTGTCCAAGCCGGTACACCGCCCATGGCATATCACTCGTGGCATGTGTCGGTTGCACGCTGGGAATGATATGGTTCAATCCGAATAGAGCAATGTCATCTTTGTGCACCACCTGTGCATGTTCAATGCGCCAGCGCGGATCCGTCAATCCATCGGTTGCTTCAGCGTAAATTTTCAGCATCACTCGATTAGCGCTGTCGCCGATGGCGTGCGTACACATTTGAAATCCTTTTTCGCGCAAGTCGAATGCACGCTGTCGAAAGTGATTGATACTGTCGAGTAAAAATCCGTTCACTTGTCCGGGAATCACATCCGAATAAGGCGCCAGCAAACATGCACCACGTGATCCCAATGCACCATCAGCGTAAAATTTAAAGGCGCGGACGGTGAGTAAATCCGATGTGTCGATGCCGGCTTTCAGGTAATAATTGAAGTTCAACGTATCGTCAGAAAGCATAGCGTAGATGCGCATCTTCAATTCACCCGATGCCTGCAATGCTTTGATGAGATCAATATCTGTCTTCAGCAATCCGGCATCATCAACAGTGGTGAGGCCAACATCAAAACAATTTTTCTGTGCATCTAACAATGCGCGCGTGTCAAATTCTTTCGTGGCTGCGGGAATAATCTTTTCCACAGCAAGCATGGCATTATCGATCAATATGCCGGTCGGTTTGCCATTCAGCATTTTCACTTCGCCACCTTTCAAACCGGTATCTGTTTTAATTCCTGCCAGATCGAGTACTACCTGATTTACCAGCATGGCATGTCCGTCGATGCGGCGCAGGACCACTGGTGTTTTAGGAAAGAGACTGTCTAGTTTTTCTTTCGTTGGAAAATCAGTATCGGGCCAATCGTTTTGATCCCAACCTCTGCCTTTGATCCATTCAGGATGACGTTCGTTGTTGAAAGTAACAACGCGTTTAATGACTTCTTCAAATGATTTAGCACCTACTAGATTTGCTTCCTGAAGTGTGCGTCCGTATCCGAGAAAGTGACAATGTGCATCGATAAAACCGGGGTAGATAAATTTCTTCCCGCAGTCGATCACTTCTTTAGCGTGGTACTCATTCAGGATCTCCCTTTCCGGACCAATAGCAATAATTTTCCCATCCTTGATGGCAATGGCTTCCTTCGTTGAAAATTGATCATCTACTGTATAGATGATTGCATTGTGCAAGATAAGATCTGCTTCTTTGTTTTTGAAATGACAGGTAGTCAATGAAAATGCCGACAATGCAATTAGAAGCAATGGCTTTAA
>JAYTMF010000343.1:0-2794 GCA_043728755.1 Flavobacteriales bacterium | reverse complement strand
GACTTTAGCAAAGGATATAAATATTATATTATCAATCATAGCGATGCGAATACACCACCGGACATCACGCTTTATAATAGCAAATGCAAACCAGTGCGTGTGTTAAAAGACAATGCAGCATTAAAAGAAAGATTGAAAAAATACAATCTCGTCAAGAAAGAATTTTTCAATTTCAAAGATGCAGATGGCGTGAGTTTGAATTGTTGGATGATGAAGCCGACCAACTTTGATTCATCAAAAAAATATCCTGTCCTCGTTGCCATTTACGGTGGACCAGGCAGCAACACCGTCCTTGACCGATTTGAAGGCCGTGGTTTTATGTGGCATCAGATGCTTTGTCAGGAAGGATACATAGTAGTGAGTTGCGATCCGCGGGGAACAGAATATCGCGGGCGTACATTCAAGCACAGCACATACATGAATCTTGGCAAACTGGAAACAGAAGATTTCATCGACTTCGCAAAATACCTTGGCTCACAATCTTATATAGATAAAGAGCGCATAGGAATGCAGGGCTGGAGTTATGGAGGCTACATGACTTCTCTTTGCATGACAAAAGGGGCCGATTTTTATAAAACAGGAATAGCTGTAGCGCCAGTCACCAACTGGAAATATTATGACAGTATTTACACTGAGCGATTCTTGAGAACTCCACAAGAAAACAGCGGTGGATATGAAAATAATTCCCCCATCAACTTTGTAAAATCAATGAAAGGGAAATTTCTATTGATCCATGGCAGTGCTGATGACAACGTCCACTATCAGAATTCCATGGACATGATCACGGCTCTGGTGGCTGCGAATAAGCAATTTGATATGTTCATTTATCCGAACAAGAACCATGGCATCCATGGCGGCAACACTCGCCTACATCTATATACAAAAATGACGAATTTTCTGAAAGAGAATTTATAAAACAACTGTGTTATGCATTTGTTGCTTGCTTTTTTGGCACCGAGGAATAAAGGCGCTGAGATAAGACTATTAGCTTTTCATTTGTTTCATTTCTCGACCGCATAGCCCACTGTTTATCTATGCCACTGTGCTCAATCATTCACATGAAAAACTAAAATTAATTTAGTGCAAATAATTTTGTTACGCTAAGACGGGAATAAACTTATACCACTGTATGATTTCTCAAACATTGGTCTGTTTTATAAATCACATTGGTACAACACTACGCGTCCATTTATTATAGAGGTAAAATTCTCGATTCGAAATTGCGCCACGACGTCATGGTAAAAGACCACATCATCATCGAATTGAAAGCGGTCACAACCGTGCATCCGATTTACGCTGCTCTCATACTTTCCTACATGCGCCCTCTTCAAATTCCAAAAGGTCTATTGATGAATAGCTGTTCGCCAACAATTCGTCAAGGAGTACAGCCATTCGTGAATGAACATTCCCAATTCTTCCAGGCAAATTAGTTTTCCGGATTTTTGTCTGCTTGAAAATGTTTCGTCATCCTGCGGTCATTCGACGATTGCTTTTTCATGAGTGAAGAGTGAGACGGTGTATCAGCTAAGCGCGGGTCGGGCAGTAATTTCAACTTATAGATCTGCGTGACTTCAATAGTGATTGCGCCAAACTCCTCCATCACTTTGCCCTTAATATGAAACAAGCCCCAACCCGAAACCGGGTATGAACGCGCCACAGGAGGAAAGTGCACCGTATCGATAAAATGTCCGGAACGATCCAGAAATGTCCCAAAGAACATGCTCTCGCCTTTGGCGGTACTGGTAGGTTTGAGTGTTACCTTATATCCAATTGTCGAAATTATTTTTCCTATGTGAGCATTAAAATCGGCAGCCTGAATTTCCTCATCACCAATGGTGATTTCCTCGTTCAGGGATCTTCCTTCAATCAAATCGAATGGATTGCAAAGCGGAAAGCCAACCAACTCGAGCTCGTCGTATGCATCTTCCAACCAATGATGCTCCAACTTTGGAAGCTTTGCATCCACTCTATTCGACTCGAAAAGTTTTTGGTCCGGAGAAGTTGTTTTCGTTTTACCCAATCTAAAATGCAACTGCCACATCAACTCCTTCTTGCCCAAACCTGTGAATCGCAAAGCGCCGGCACGTGCTATGAGCACACTTTGATCGAGACTGATCTTCACACGATCGAGAAAATCATTCAAACTGGAAAATGGTTTTTGAAGACGCGCATTGATGATATGAAGTCGCGTGTTGTGTTCCAATTCCTTTATCATTTCCAGACCAAGTGTAATAGTCTTTCCATGTATCACAGCACTATCATGCGAAGTGTTTACACATGGCGCCATGATCTCAGCGCCCATCATTCGCGCTTCGTGTACATAAATTTCCGTGCGATAAAAACCACCATAATTATTGATGGTCGCTGTCATATATTCGAGAGGAAAATATGCTTTGAGAAAAAGACATTGATAACTCTCCACCGCATAACTGGCGCTGTGACCTTTTGCGAAAGCATATCCGGCAAAGCTCTCCACCTGACGCCATACTTCGCTGACCAATTCCGGCGGATGACCTTTCTCCACTCCACCGCTAAGAAATTTCAATCGCGCTCGATCAAATTCTTCACGACCGCGAAATTTTCCGCTCATACCACGTCGCAACACATCTGCCTCACCGAGCGACAATCCGGCGAATTCATGCGCTACTATGATCACATCTTCCTGGTAAACCATCACGCCATAAGTTTCAGGCATCAACTTCAACAACGGTTCCGGCGCTTCATTTCTTTTTTCCGGAATACGCTCGCGGATGATGTATTGCCGCATCATACCGGAAGAAGAAACACCGGGACG